>NZ_JACSMT010000008.1:0-93155 GCF_018618815.1 Exiguobacterium sp. s128
GAATCCTTGTTTTCAACATCACTTTTTACGACTACATAAGACAAACCCTCATTTCAACGTTGAAATGAGGGTTTGTCTACGATCTGAAATGACAAAGCGAGAATCGCTTTGTCATTGCTCAACTTAATGTCCAATGACCCGTCGTGGTTTTGAACCTTCTGACGGACCAATCAAACCATTTCCTTCCAGCGCATCAATCAATCGTGCCGCACGGTTGTAGCCGATTCGATATTTCCGTTGAATCATCGATGTCGAGGCCGTCTCTTGCGTCAAGACGAACTGAACCACTTCATCATATAACGGATCATCGACTTCGTTCTCTCCTTCCGGCACGTCTTTTGGAATCATCGCTTCGACGTACTGGGCTTTTTGTTGCGAAATGACATGATTGACGATTGTCTCCACCTCTTCGTCCGACAAGAAAGCGCCTTGGACACGGACGGGTTTATTCATCCCATTTCCAAGTAACAACATATCTCCCCGTCCAAGTAGTTTATCGGCTCCACTCGTATCAAGGATCGTTCGCGAGTCGGTTCCGCTCGACACGCTAAACGCAATCCGGGAAGGGATGTTGGCTTTGATGACACCTGTGATGATGTCAACACTTGGGCGTTGTGTCGCGATGACCATATGAATCCCTGCCGCTCGTGCCATTTGGGCGAGGCGCATGATGGCATCTTCCACCTCGTTCGAAGCGACCATCATCAAGTCCGCCAGCTCATCCACGATGACGACGATGTAAGGAAGGCGTTGATGGACTTTTTCTTCCGCATTCATCTTGTCAATCAAGGCGTTGTATCCTTCGATATTCCGCGCCCCGTTTTGACTGAAGATTTCATAGCGACGTTCCATTTCCGAAACGACTTGTTTCAACGCTTGGGCTGCCTTTTTCGGATCGGTCACAACAGGCGCCAACAAGTGGGGAATGCCGTTGTAGACATTTAATTCCACCATCTTCGGATCAATCATCATCAAGCGTACTTCATCGGGGCGGGCCCGCATTAAAATCGAGACAATCATGCCATTGATACAAACGGATTTCCCGGAGCCGGTTGATCCAGCTACTAAGACGTGAGGCATCTTGTTGAGTTTGGCTGTGACCGTTTCCCCTGAGATACTTCGACCTAACGCGACAAGCAGACGGTCAGGGTCTGCCTGGACACTTTCGGCCCCTAACACTTCACGGAGTGAGACCATGGCGACTTCCCGGTTCGGTACTTCGATTCCGACAGCCGCCTTCCCAGGGATCGGAGCTTCGATTCGGATATCCTTTGCCGCAAGCGCAAGTGCCAAGTCGTCTGCAAGTCCCGTAATCCGACTGAGTTTGATGCCTTGATCCGGTTCAATCTCGTATTTGGTGACACTTGGACCTAAATGGATTTTCAGGACTTTTGCTCCGATTCCAAACGATTTTAATGTCGCAATCAGTTTCGTCGCATTGTCTTTTAAGCGTTTATTCTCACCTGACAAATCTTTTGTGACCGGCTCTGCTAATAAATCCAATGAGGGCAATTGATACCCATCTGGTGTTTCCGTCATCGTCAACGGTCCTTGTGTTTCCTTTGCCTGCGGTTCGACATGATCTGCAAACCCGATGATCGGAACATCCTGGATATTGACCGGTACTTCTTCCGCAGGGGGTTCGATTTCTTTCAACCGCTTCTTTTGATCAAGCGGTCGTGTCATTTTTGGCTCGGGTGTTGTTTCTTCCTGCTTTATTCGCGTACGACGCTCTCGTTGAGTAGGGGTCGTCCGTTCTCGTTGACGGAATTCTTGAACCCGCTCTTTGATGCCAGATGCAAGCTCACTAAAAAAGGAAGGGTGCAGCAAATGTATGCCACTCATGATTAATAATAACCCAATCATAAAGGCCCCGAAACTTGAGATATAGTAAGACGACCCTTGGTAAAGCCAGGCATTGATCGTCCCACGCGGTTGTCCAAGCATAAGATCAATAAAAATCAAACTCCCAAGCATCAAAAATGACCATGCCCACTTGGCGAAACGTGGTTGATTAGACAGTACTAATAATAATGTTCCACCAATCAATCCATATAGGAGCGAACCGAACTGTCCCACTTGATCCGTTGCGAATTGAGCAAGTACTTCACCGACACGGCCAAATCTCCCAAGCGCCAATACGTACGCAAGCAATGAAAGGACCGCAATGATCGCTGCATATGTACGATATTGAATCGGTTGACGTTGTTTTTTTGTCGATGGTCGCTTCTTCGCCGGTGGTCGTTTTCGAGCCGGCGTATTCCGGGCAGGTCCCTTTTTGGTTGTTGCCATCTGTCGATTCCCTCCTGATAAAAAAACGACTCAGCTGACCAGTGATCGGCCTTCCTGAGTCGCTCTTTTTGTTAAATTTCCATGATGATCGGTAAGATCATTGGACGACGTTTCGTCTGCTCGTATAGATAAGAACTCAACTTATCACGAATCAAGGACTTCATTTCTGTCCAATCCAGCTCCCCTGTCAATTTCCCTTGCAATTGTTTCGCAACAATCCGGTTTGCTTCATTGATCATATCTTCTGACTCACGCATATAAACAAATCCGCGTGAGATGATTTCTGGTCCTGAGACAATCGTTTTATTCTTACGGCTGATCGTGATGACACAAAGTACGACCCCATCTTGTGATAAGAGACGACGATCACGTAAGACGATATTTCCAACATCGCCGACACCGATTCCATCAATCAAGACGTTTCCGGCATTCACTTTACGCGACATCCGTGCTTTGCGCTTCTCAAACTCAACGACATCCCCATTTTCGATGATGAAAATGTTATTCGCATTGACACCAACCGTTTGTGCTAAGCGGCTATGTGCTTTTTGCATCCGAAATTCACCGTGAATCGGGATGAAGAACTTCGGTTTGATCAAGTTCAGCATCAATTTCAAATCTTCTGCGTGACCATGACCTGAGACGTGAACCTTCCGTTGGTTGTAAATGACGTTGGCTCCCGCACGGAATAACAAATCGATGGTTTTCGAGACCGACTTCTCATTTCCGGGAATCGGCGACGCCGCGACGACAACCGTATCATTTAGACGAATGTTGACTTGTTTGTGCGCATTACGTGCCATTCGTGTGAGGGCTGCCATCGGTTCACCTTGCGAACCGGTCGTCAGAATCACGACTTGGTTGTCATCCAGGCGATTGATTTCCGACAATTCGACTAATGTTTTTTGCTTAAACCGTAAGTAGTTTAACCGTTGGGCAACTTCTACGATGTTGACCATACTTCGGCCAACAACAGCGACTTTACGATTGTTGACTTCAGCCGCAGCAAACACTTGTTGCAAGCGATGGACGTTTGACGCAAACGATGCAACGATGACACGACCTGGTGCTTCGTAAATGACATCATTTAACTCAGAACCGACTGTCGATTCTGATCCGGACATCCCCGGACGCTCGGCATTCGTTGAGTCGGATAAGAGACATAACACCCCACGTTGACCGATGGCTGCGATTTTCCCGAAGTCGGCTTGTTTCCCATCGACAGGTGTGTAATCAAACTTAAAGTCACCTGTATGCACGATTGCGCCTTGTGATGTCTGGATACATACCCCGACTGCATCCGGAATCGAATGGTTCACACGGAAGAAGGTAATGAAATGACCCGCTACGGTTAATTTCGTCTTGGCATCAATTGGACGAAGATCTGCCTTCTTCAATAAACCGGCTTCTTTTAATTTGATTTCAATCAACCCAAGTGTCAAACGTGTCCCGTAGACCGGTACTTTTAAGTCACGTAAGACGTAACTGAGCGCACCGATATGGTCTTCATGACCGTGGGTAATGAAAATCCCTTGAATGCGTTCTTTGTTTTCTTTTAAATAACTGATGTCTGGAATGACTTTGTCGATTCCAAGCATCTCGTCTCCTGGGAACATTAATCCGGCATCGATTACGAAGATGTCCTCGTCGAGTTCGACGACGTACATGTTCTTACCGATTTCACCGGCTCCACCAAGAGCAAAGACGCTTACTTTTTCCGTCTTTTTCTTTGACACAATATGACCTCCTATTTGTATTCACTTTTCGTGAGCCGTCCACTTATCACTATCACTATTCTAGCCGAACTTTGCCATTCTGCCAACAACAGTCACCATTAAAACGAAAAAAAACATCGTGTGACCAATCAACAGGTCCACACGATGTCTGTTTATGGGTTTAAAAGTGTCTCGATTTCTTCCGTCCGATTGGCTTTTTCTTGTCTACTCGGTCGTTCATCGTCTTGAAGTTCGTCAAGAGAGTATCCGAATGTCATCTCAAAATGCGGATAATCGACGAATCGTTTCCAATCGCCACCCCACTCAAAACCAAGCGCTTTCCCGACCGCTGCTACTTCACGCCAGTCACTTTTTCCGGACTGGTTCCCGTCATACTCCAGGTCATAAGAGATGTCTCCATCAACCATCTGGACAAAATCAATCGCAAGACCATAATTGTGCATCGATTCTCCACCACGCGCGTTTGTGACAACGTCCCCCGCACGGGATCTTCCTTGTTCATACAACACATCCTGCTGTTTGTTTGTCCGATATCCTTGGGTAATCCGGATGTCGATGTTGTAACAAGAATGACTTACCCGAATCAAGTCCTCTGCTCCTGCCCGAACGGCTGGATGCAGCCCCTTTAAGTTTTTAGCACTCGCGTTAATGAGGCGATCTTCCCCTGCCCGATCTCGTGGACAACTTTCAATCCCGAGTTCCGGCTGATCGATCAGAATACTTGGCATTCGATTGGTCGAAGCAGCAAGAAATAACCCAATCGCAAACGTAGCGAGCAGGAACAAGATCCAGACGAATAGTGTTCCCCGCTTCATTAACGGCGTAACTTCTTCCGAATTTTTTGAAGGATCGGCAATCCTGTTTCAAGTAACACGTATAACGGTTTGTTTAAGACGTAATCAAACTCACCGACCTTTTCAATCATTTCGCTCCCCCACCCTGATTTAAAGGCGTACAACCCTGCATAATGATCATCTGGATCTGTCGAGCCACTCACACCACCAAAGTCGTACGATAGAGCCCCATGTGCCTTCGCATGACGCATCATCGTCCACTGCATCAGATGATTCGGCATGAATTCCCGATATTCGTTTGACGAAGCCCCATAGAGGTAATATGACCGGCGACCCGCAAGTGTCAATAATCCACCAGACAAAATCACGCCATCAGGATGTTTTGCAGCAATCGTCAATAATTCCGTCTTGGACTTCTCTGCTTTTTCAATCTGAGCCGTCGTCTGTTCTAACCGGTTGTTTAGACTCGTGATTTTTTTCTCAACCGTCTCTTTTTCCAGTTGTCGATGAATCTTTGTTAATTCTTTATCGGCTTGAAGTAATGCCGCTTCCGTATTTTCGAGGGCCCGGACGACGTCCAGTTTCGTCAAAAATAGTGCCGCATCGCCCGTCGGATGCAGATGGTCATATAAGTTTTCAAAATAATCGAGACCACGGATGGAGAAACCATCACGTTCCCCCGTTTCGACCATCAGTTTCGCAAAGGTTTTTAATTCATCGCGCGAAGCTTCATAACAGATGATTCCTTTTCGCTCCGCTAAACGAACGTTATAACGGAACTTCGAATGGAATCGATCAAAAATCTCTTTTTCTGTTCCTTCGAGACTCGTTTCCATCGTAAAGCGGGGTTGCGCATAATCAAACCCGCCTCCAAATCCATTGTGTTTAAAACCAAGTGAATGCATCTCTTGTACTAATGTCGGATCCTCTGTCCGATCGACGTTTGGATCCAGTTTGATCGCAATCGCCTTCCGTTGCTTGGCGACCCGGATCGCAACATCCCGTAATGCCGTGAGCGCTTCCTGATCGCTATAATCGACGACAAAGCCGCGTGGTGCGTAACATAACGTAAACGGCAACTTCGGAACTTTTTTAAATAATAACAGTGCGACGCCCACAAGTTGTCCGTCTGCCGTTCCGACAGCGATCCGCTCATGTGTCCAACCGGTTGCCGCTTTAACGGATCCCCAGGCGGGTAATTGCAACAAATCTCCTTTAGGGTGTGTTTTTACAAAGTCTTCAAACTGCTTCTGTTCGATGTCTAGTTGTTGGTAAGTCACTTCTTTTCCTCCAATTGGCGTATCATCTCTTTGACGAGTTGTTCTTCGTCGAGGGGTGTTTTTTCCTCCCCAATGATTTGATATTTTTCATGCCCTTTTCCTGCCAGGATGACGATGTTGTCCGGTCGAGCGAGACTCGCTGCGTAGCGAACGGCTTCTTCCCGGTCTCCGATTTCAACGAATTGATCGTGGAGCATACCGGATGCGATACCGGATGTAATCGACTCATACGATTCAAAACGAGGATCATCCGTCGTAATGACGACCGTTCCTGCGTAAGTCGAAGCCAGTTGTCCCATCATCGGTCGTTTCGTCACATCTCGATTGCCACCCGTACCAATCAAAAAGATGATGTTTTCTTTCGGAACGTCCACTAACGCCTTGAGGCATTGTTCGATTCCATCAGGGGTATGCGCATAATCGACATAGATGTTGTAACCGTCAATCGGTAACCGTTGCATCCGTCCTTTAGCCGGCTGGATCTGAGTGATCGCATTCGAAATCTCAGGGAGACTGTAGCCGATCGAAAGGAGAATTCCTGTTGCGAGTAATAAGTTATAGACGTTGAATCGACCGATGAATTGCACTGTCAATTCGACGGCTTGTTCCTGATAGACCATCGTGAACGTCGTTTCCTGTAGCGTTTGTGTAATGTTTTTCGCTTGCAAGTCTGCGGGCTGCTCAATCCCATACGTCATGACACGAGCCCCCGTCATCATTTCAAACAAATGACTGGTTTCATCATCTGCATTCAAGACGGCTACTTTTTTATCCGATAACCGTTGACCGAGTTGGGCAAACAGTAATCCTTTTGCTCGCGCATAATTTTCAAACGTCTTATGGAAATCCAGATGATCGTGTGTCAGATTCGTGAAACCGGCCACATCGAAGTCTGTTCCCGTCACACGTCCCAGTTCCAACCCATGGGAGGACACTTCCATGATGACGTCTTCAACACCCTCTTGCTGCATCTGATGGAAAAAAGCCTGCAATTCTGAACTTTGTGGTGTCGTATTGCGGCTCGGGACGACCCGATCCCCGATTTTCACTTCGACCGTTCCGATGATGCCCGTTTTCCGTCCTAATTGCGCCAGAACATCACGAACGATGGTCGTCGTCGTCGTTTTTCCGTTTGTTCCGGTGATGCCAATCATCCGCATTTTTTCTGAAGGATAATCATAAAATTTACCGGCAAGTTCTGCCATCGCTCGTGTCGTACTTCGGACAAGAATAACAGGAATTGTCACATCGAGCAGGCGTTCTGAGACGATTGCGACGGCCCCCTGCGCTTCGGCTTGTTGTGCATAATCGTGTCCATCCACTGTATATCCTTTGATTGCGACAAACAACGTACCTGGCTTCACATCTCGTGAATCGGTTGTTAACGCGGTCACGTCCGCCTCTACCATCCGCTCGGTTTTTTGAGTCTGAATGACTTCGATTAATTCAGCTAAGTTCAAGGGTATTCCTTCTTTCTCAACAACTTGTTTTTCAGTTACATGCTATTTCAGTGTAGGGGAAGCCCCGCTTGGTTTCAAGGTCTCACTCATCAATTTCCGGTAGGATGTAAGCTTTTGCCGGTGGTTCACTAAAGATATGGGCAATCATTTCCTGCACGTTTTCCGGTGTAATCCGTTCTACTTCTTCTAACACTTCTTCTAAAGTCGGATGTGTTCCTAAATGGAGTTCGTTCCGAGCATTACGGTTCATATGACTCGATGTACTCTCATTTCCTAAAATCAACGAACCTTTTAATTGTTCAATCCCATCCTCAAGTTCTTTTACCGTCAAACCATGTGCGAGCAAGTGATGGATTTCAGACGCGAGGACGGTTTCCACTTCTTCAAGCGTCTCTTTTGATGTTCCGACATAAATCGTAAAGGTCCCATGGTCATCAAACGTCGTATAGTACGAAAAGACAGAATACGCTAATCCCCGATCTTCCCGAATCGATTGGAACAGGCGGCTCGACATCGTTGCCCCAAACGCATTATTCAACAATGCTAAAGTCGGTAACCGATCGTCGGCGGAATGAATCGCACGGAAATTATAACAGACATGGACCTGTTCCGTATCTTTTTCCTTACGTAAGGACTCACTTTGTAATGCCGGCTCTTGGATTTGTCGTGTCGTCTCACTTGGTTCGATGCGACTAAAACGTGTTTTGACCTGTGCGATCAGTTCGTCCGTTACATGACCGGCGATTGAGATGACGATTTGGTCAGGCGCATAGGCCTCCTTGACATAATCCAAAATCATTTGACGGCTGAGGCTTTTGACACTTTCTTCTGTTCCAAGAATCGGTCGTGCCATGACGTCCTCCCCATAAGCAGCAATCGCTAACAATTCATGCACCAAATCATCAGGGGTATCTTCATACATTTTTATTTCTTCAATCACGACCCGCTTTTCTTTTTCGAGTTCTTCTTCGTCGAATGTCGACTCTAAAAACATGTCTGCTAAGACATCAAATGCCGCAACCGCATGTTCATCTAACGTCTTGACGTAATAACACGTCTGATCCTTACTCGTGAATGCATTTATATTACCACCCAAGCGATCAAAATAAACGGCGATTTCTTTTGCCGATAGCTGGTTTGTCCCTTTAAACATCATATGTTCGATTAAATGGCTGATGCCGTGTTCTTCTTTTGTTTCCGTTCGTGAGCCGGCTTTAATGAAGATACCGGTTGCGACACTCCGTGTATTCGGGATCCGTTCACTGACGATACGAACG
The DNA here is from genome assembly GCF_018618815.1 of Exiguobacterium sp. s128. Taxonomy (NCBI): domain Bacteria; kingdom Bacillati; phylum Bacillota; class Bacilli; order Caryophanales; genus Exiguobacterium; species Exiguobacterium sp. s128. Next base: position 8,840 of record NZ_JACSMT010000008.1, read on the forward strand.
CCATTTGCTAATGTAAGTTGTTCGACCATGGTCTATTCCTCCTTCAAATATGAAACAAGGTGGCTCTCGATGCACGTTCCGCACCGTTGAGCCACCTTGTTTTCATTAGTTACGACGTGGTGGACGTTGTCCGTCACGTGGTGGGCGAGATCCAGTATCCCGACGCGGCGGGCGGTTGTCACGCTCTGTTTTTTTCTTTTCATCATATGCGGCACGATCTTCAGCATTCATACCTTCAACAAGAAGTACTTTATGCGAAGCATTGACACGACCTTTGTCATCAACTTCCGTGACGCGGACTTTCAATTTGTCGCCTAGTTTGACGACATCTTCGGTTTGGCCGACACGCTCAAGCGCTAGTTCCGAGATATGCACAAGGGCATCTTTTCCTTTAAACAATTCGACGAACGCTCCGAATTTTTCGACGCGGCGAACCGTTCCGTCAAATTCTTCACCGATGACGACTTCACGAACGATGTCTTCAATCAACTGACGCGCACGATTGATGCCGTCTTGATCCGTTGATGCGATGAAGACGGTTCCGTCTTGATCGATATCGATCTTAACCCCTGTCTCATCGATGATGCTATTGATGACTTTACCGCCGGGTCCAATCACATCACGGATTTTATCCGGATTGATTTTGAGTGTGACGATTTTTGGTGCATATTTAGACAACTCGACACGTGGTTCAGCAATCACTGAATTCATGTGTTCCAAGATGTGTAAACGACCGAGACGTGCTTGTTCTAGTGCCTCTTCAAGGATTTGACGCGTGATACCACCAATCTTCATATCCATTTGAAGAGCGGTAACACCATCTTTTGTACCAGCCACTTTAAAGTCCATATCGCCGAGATGGTCTTCCATTCCTTGGATATCGGTTAAGATGGAGTAGTTTTCGCCTTCTTTGATCAAGCCCATCGCGATACCTGCAACTGGTGCTTTAAGAGGGACACCGGCATCCATCATCGCAAGAATCGATCCACAGATCGATGCCTGTGAAGACGATCCGTTTGATTCAAGTACTTCTGATACCAGGCGGATCGTATACGGGAAATCTGTTTCTGACGGTAAAACAGGTAACAAAGCGCGCTCACCAAGAGCTCCGTGTCCGATTTCCCGGCGGCCCGGTGCACGCATCGGACGTGCTTCTCCGACTGAGAACGGTGGGAAGTTGTAATGATGCATGAATCGTTTTTCAGCTTTCACCCCGAGACCATCGATGATTTGAGCATCGCCTGCGACACCTAGTGTTGCGACAGACAAGACTTGTGTTTGACCACGTGTGAACAGACCTGAACCGTGTGCACGTGGCAACAATCCGATTTCTGAATCGAGTGGACGAATCTCAGCAAGTCCTCGTCCATCTGGACGGACTTTATCTTCTGTGATCAATCGACGGACTTCTGTTTTGACGAATTTATTCAAGACACCTGAAACTTCTGCTAATTGTGCTTCCGTGATGGAATCATCTGCTGCATACTGATCGATGTATTTCGAAATGACTTCGTTGATCGCGAGATCACGTGCTTGTTTTTCTTCGACTTGAACCGCTGCCGTCACTTCTGCAAGTGCTTCTGTTTTCAGGCGAGAGACAAGCGTCTCGTCAAATGAAGACACCGTATAGGCGAATTTTTCTTTGCCGACTGCTGCGACGATTTCTTCTTGGAACGCAATCAATGTCTTGATGACATCATGTCCGAGGAGGATCGCTTCGAGCATCGCTTCTTCCGATACTTCTTTTGCACCCGCTTCAACCATGTTGACCGCGTGTTTTGTTCCTGCTACTTGAAGGTCGATATCACTTGCAGCCGCTTGACTTAATGACGGATTGATGATGAATGCACCATCGACACGACCAATCGTGACACCTGCAATCGGACCATCAAATGGAATGTCTGAAATCGACAGGGCAATCGATGCCCCGATCATCGCGGCTACTTCCGGTGAGTTATCTTCGTCTGACGATAAGACCGTCGTCGCAACTTGAATGTCATGACGGAAACCGTCTGGGAACAATGGACGAATCGGACGGTCGATCAAACGTGACGTCAAAATCGCGTTTTCACCTGGACGTCCTTCACGTTTTAAGAAACCACCAGGAATCTTACCTGCTGCATATAATTTTTCTTCATAGTTCACTGTTAATGGGAAGAAATCCAAGTCTTTTGGTTGTTTTGACGCAACGACCGTCGCAAGAACTGCTGTCTCACCATAACGGATCAAAGCTGCTCCGTTCGCTTGTTTGGCCAGTTGACCGATTTCAATTGTTAAAGGACGTCCACCGAGTTCGGTCGAAAACGTCTGTTTTGTTTGTGACATGCACAAATCCCCTCTCACTTCTATCCGTTTTTTCATTCAAATCTAATTATGGATGTTCTTGCGTCAAATGTCCATGAATCGGCAAAAAAAAGAAGCAGGAGACGATGCTCCTACTTCTTGTTGATCTGTTCAGATTAGCGACGAAGACCAAGACGCTCGATCAATGAACGGTAACGTGAAACATCCTTGTTACGAAGGTATGTGAGCAAGTTACGGCGACGACCAACCATTTTCAAGAGACCACGACGTGAGTGGTGATCCTTTTTGTGTGTACGTAAGTGATCGTTTAAAGTTGTGATCTGTTCAGTTAAAACAGCAACTTGTACTTCCGGCGAACCAGTATCGCCTTGTTTCGTAGCATAAGCTTCGATAATTTCATTTTTACGTTCTTTAGTGAGTGCCATTGTCACTCCACCTCCATCTTTTGAATGACCGTATTGCCGAGCATCGGATGGTGAGACCTGATGCCAAGCCAACCGGCTGTACGTATTCGTACTGACTCATCATAACGAACCACTGCCGGTCTGTCAAACGGTTAATGCCTGTAATGCATTGATTTTATCCTGTGCCAGCTGTGTCTTCAAACTATCGATGCCGTCAAATGCACGTTCGTCTCGTAAGTACGCCATCCACTCCAGCTTCAGTTCTTGTCCGTATAAATCTTCATCGAACTGTAAGAGGTGGGTTTCGATGCTGACGTCCCCTGTTTCATAAAATGTCGGACGCCGTCCGATATTCGTCATCGCCGGATATTTCCGCCCATCTTCTAAATGGACAAACGTCGCATATACCCCTAATTTCGGAATGACATACGAAAATTCAGGTCGGATGTTCGCTGTCGGAAAACCAATCTGCCTACCACGGGCATCACCATGGATGACGATCCCTTTCGTTTGGTATGGCTCACCTAATAACGTAGCCGCCTCCGAGACAGCCCCGCTCGCTAACAAATGCCGAATCCGGGTCGAACTCACCTTTTCCTTGTCCGCTTGATGTTCGGAGACCGTCGTATGATCAAATCGTCCCCGACTATGAAAATCGAGCGTCTCCATTTTCCCTACACCAAATCGACCGTACGAATAATCAAAACCTGCTACGATATGGCAGGCTCCTGCCGCAATCAAATAATGATCGACAAAATCTTGTGGGGATAATTCAGAAAACGTAATGGTAAATTCGATGACATAGACCCGATCAATTCCAAGTTGCGCCATCTTCTCCAGTTTCCGGTCAAGCGGTGTAATATAGCGAACCTGTTCTGTTCCCTGTCCAAGCACCTGTTTCGGATGAGGATCAAACGTCATGACAGCTACTGGTACGTTCAATTGACGTCCTTTTTCCAGTGCTACTTGTAAGACACGTTGGTGTCCAAGATGTACGCCATCAAAAAATCCAAGTGCGATGACGGCTGGATCTTCTACCGGTCGTTCTGGATATGTTAAGTGAATGATGTCCATTCCTGATCTCTCCGATCTTAATCGATTTGTAACATGACTTCAACACGTCCCATACTGATTTCAGGATCAAGCCGATAGATCGCTAAAGGGACGCCTTCTTCATTATAGACAGTAAATCGTTCAAATTCGACCGGAATGCTTGGCAGCTTGGCACCGTTTAATACACGGGCTGCCGTTTCAGCGTCGACAGTCAGACGTGGCCATTTTTGGATCACCTGTTCAATCGGTAGGACATACTGCATCCGCTCTTCGATCGTCTCACACGCTTCTAACGTCGCTAGCGTGACTGCATCCACTTCAGACATCGCACCCGAGCTTGTTCGGCGCAGATCACTCATATGTGCAGCGTATCCTAAGCGTTCACCGATCTCTACTGCCAACGTTCGAATGTAGGTACCTTTTCCACACGCAATCTCAATCCGAAAACGACAGAGACCGTCCTCAAATGTCACTTCAGAAGTCCGCTCCAACGCATCGATTTGGACGATCCGTGTCGGTCGTTCCACTTCAATTCCTTTTCGCGCATATTCGTATAGTTTTTTTCCGTTCACTTTGACGGCAGAATAATAAGGGGGTGTCTGCTGAATCTGCCCCGTCAATTGTTCCAACACTTCATCAATCATTTGATCAGAAATCGAATCCGATATGACAGGTGTCTCGTGCACTGTCTCCCCGTGTGCATCTTCTGTCGTCGTCGCGTAACCAATCGTCACTTCTGCCGCATATGTTTTTCCTTCATCCGTAATGAAACGCGCAAGCTTCGTCGCTCGGCCTAAACAAATGGGTAAGACTCCCGTCACTTCTGGATCAAGTGTACCCGTATGTCCCACTTTTTTAGTTTGAAAAAGGCGACGCAGTCGAAAGACACAGTCGTGGCTTGTCATGCCTGCCGGTTTATCTAACGGTAATACTCCGATGGGTTCCATTAAAATTCCTCCTCAAAAAGGGCAACCACACCTGTGGCTGCCCTTGTCTTGTTAATCCTTGTTCAAGTTCCGGAGCAACTCGTCAATCCGTGATCCGTACTCGACTGATGTGTCAATCTCAAATAACAGTTCAGGTGTCTTACGTAAACGGATCCGTGATCCGATTTCTTTGCGCATGAACCCTTTTGATTTTTCAAGTCCGACCCGTGCTTCTTCCCGCACCGTTTCATCTCCGAGCACTGAATAAAAGATCGTTGCTTGTTGCAAGTCCCCTGTCACCTCGACACCTGTGACGGTGATCGGCTTGACACGTGGATCGTTGACATCTTTAATCAACATTTGCGTAATTTCTTTCCGTACTTGTTCTGCTACACGATTCGAGCGTACACTCATTTGTAATCCCTCCAGTTCGGATTCTGATCCGTTCTGTTACTTCCGTTTTACTTCTTCCATGACGAATGCTTCGATGACGTCATCAACCTTGATATCATCGTAACGTTCAATCTTGATTCCACATTCGTAACCTGTTGCGACTTCTTTCACATCGTCTTTGAAACGACGTAACGTATCGAGCTTCCCTTCGAAAATAACGATGCTGTCACGAACTACACGAACGCCTGCTGCACGTGTCAACTTACCTTCCGTGACATAACCACCAGCAATCGTTCCGACTTTCGAAACTTTGATGACGTCGCGCACTTCTGCTTGACCGATGATTTTCTCGATGAATTCTGGATCAAGTAATCCTTTCATCGCTTGTTCAATTTCTTCAATGGCATTGTAGATGATCCGGTGAAGACGAATCTCGACTTTCTCTTGATCGGCCATTGATTTTGCATTACCATCCGGACGAACGTTGAAACCGATGATGATGGCGTTTGCTGCTGAAGCAAGGATGACGTCTCCTTCGGTAATCGCACCGACACCGGAGTGAACGATGTTGATTTTAACGCCTTCGACATCGATTTTCTTGAGTGAACCAGCAAGAGCCTCGACTGAACCTTGAACATCCCCCTTGATGATGATGTTGAGGTCCTTGACTTCACCCTCTTTGATGCGATCAAAAAGATCTTCGAGACTGACTTTTGCCGAGTCACGACGTTGCGCCTCGATTTCACGTTGATAACGTGCTTCACCGATTTGACGCGCTTTTTTCTCATCTTCAAAGGCGATGAATTGATCACCCGCTTTTGGCACATCGTTTAACCCTGTGATTTCGATTGGCGTCGATGGTCCCACTTCTTTGACACGACGACCGATATCGCTCACCATTGCCCGGATCCGACCGAACGTATGACCGACAACAATCGGGTCTCCGACACGAAGTGTTCCGTGTTGCACGAGTAACGTCGCAACAGGTCCACGACCTTTATCGAGTTTAGCCTCGATGACTGTACCACGACCATGCATCTCTGGTGTTGACTGATATTCTTGGACTTCTGAAACAAGAAGAATCATTTCTAACAATTCGTCGATTCCGTCACCTTTTAAAGCTGAAACCGGTACGAAAATCGTATCGCCGCCCCAATCCTCTGCGACAAGACCAAACTCTGTCAACTCTTGTTTGACACGGTCCGGATTTGCGCCTTCTTTGTCCATCTTGTTGACAGCAACGATGATCGGAACACCAGCTGCCTTCGCATGACTGATGGCTTCTTCTGTTTGCGGCATGACACCGTCATCTGCTGCGACGACGATGATCGCGATATCCGTGACATCTGCACCACGCGCACGCATTGTCGTAAAGGCGGCGTGACCTGGTGTATCGAGGAATGTGATTTTCTTTCCATCGATTTCAACTTGGTAAGCACCGATATGTTGCGTGATTCCGCCGGCTTCACCTGCAGTAACTTTTGTGTTCCGAATCGAGTCAAGCAATGTTGTTTTACCGTGGTCGACGTGTCCCATGATCGTAACGACCGGTGGACGCTCTGACAACGTATAATCTTCTAAGTTCAACTCATATGCATCAAATTCCGTCTCATCGACTTGGACTGTCTTCTCGACTTCAAAACCGAAGTCAGATGCTAACAATTCGACCGTCTCATCATCGAGATCCTGGTTGATTGTCGCCATGACACCCATTCCCATCAATTTCATGATGAGTTCGTTTGGTTTTTTGTCCATTTTTTCAGCAAGTTCACCCACTGTTAAGTTGTCAGCGTATTGAACGACGTTTGCCATTGCTTCTTCTTGCGCACGACGTGCCGCTTTTCGTTGACTTGATTTTGAATTCGGGTCTGCTACTTCTAATTTACGTGGTTCTGCCTTTTTCTGCGGACGGCGTTTGCCACCACGGTTGTTGCGGTTACCGAATTCTGGACGTCCGCCTTTCGTATTGCGTGATTGGTTCCCTGCTGGTTTGTTAGTTGTTCCTGGTCTGTTCGGTTTATTGTCTGATTTCACTTGTTTTGGAGCCTCCGTTTTTTGGACCCGATGTTTCTCGGGATTAAATACTTTGTCGAGTTGCTGTACTGTCTGTTCATCTAAGACCGCCATATGGTTCTTGACTGGTTTTTCCAGCTTTTCGAGCTGGGCGATGACCTGCTTACTCGTTACGTTCTGTTCTTTCGCGAATTCGTATACACGTTTACCCAAAAGATCCACCTCCAGTTAATCGTTCGAGAGGAGTTCAGTTAGCTTTTTCGCAAATCCGGCTTCGTTGACTGACACGACGACACGCGCATCTTTTCCAAGTGCATGCCCAAGGATATTTCGGTCCGCAACTTCGATATACGGGACACGATAACTTGTACACTTATCTGTTACTTTCTTACGCGTGGCAGCCCCCGCATCTGCTGCTAAGAGGACAAGTTTGGCTTGTCCTCCCCGTACTTCTTTCAGTACGAGTTCTTCTCCAGTCGTCACTTTCCGCGCTCGGTTCGCGAGACCAAGGAGCGATTCCCATTTACTCATGTGTACCTCCCGCGATCGCAAGCAATTGATCATATAACGCATCCGTCGTTTTGACTTTCAGATGATGATCGAGTGTGCGTTTCTTTTTTGCTGTCGCAATGACAGTGACGTCCTTTGTCAAATAGGCTCCTCGCCCATTCATTTTACCATTAAGATCGACGACAACCTCACTATCAGGTGTTCGAACGACCCGAATTAGTTCTTTTTTAGGACGCATTTCTTGTGTGATGACACATTTACGTAATGGTACCTTTTTTTGCACGAATTATTCCTCGCCTTCGACTTGGACCGTTTCCATGTCAACTGCTTCTGTTACAGGCTCTGCTTTCAAGAAGACATCTTTCAGCCCCATTGACTCTGCTTCGGATTCACTCTTGATATCAATCTTCCAACCTGTCAATTTCGCTGCGAGACGGGCATTTTGACCACGTTTCCCGATGGCGAGTGACAATTGGAAGTCAGGAACGACAACAATCGTTGCTTTCGCTGGTTCATTGACATATACCGCCACGACTTGCGCTGGGCTTAAGGCGTTCGCTACATATTCTTTTGGATCATCGGAATAACGGACGATATCGATTTTCTCACCGTTCAACTCGTTGACGATACGCTGAACACGTGCTCCTTTTTGACCCACACATGCACCAACTGGATCAATTTCATCGGAAGCAACGGCAATCTTCGAACGGTCACCCGCTTCACGTGCGACTGACTTCACTTCGACTTCACCACTCGCGATTTCGGGTACTTCAATTTCAAAGAGACGTTTCAGCAACCCTGGATGTGTCCGCGAAACAAGGATCGAAGCGCCTGATCCTTTGACCATCGGATCGACTTTCGTGACATAGACTTTGATGTATTCCCGGATTCCAAATCGTTCGTTTGGCATCTGTTCATGTGTCGTCAAGACCGCTTCGATTCCCTCGAGGTTGACGTAGAGATTACGGGCGTCCTGACGTTCGACCATCCCCGTCATGATCTCATCTTCGCGGTCAGCAAAGTGATTATAAATCCGTTCCCGTTCTGCTTCTCGCATCTTTTGTGTCACGATTTGTTTTGCCGTCTGAGCAGCAACACGACCAAAATCACCAGGCGTGACCTCGACCTTATGGAAATCCCCGAGTTCATAGGTTGGATCGATTTCGTGTGCTTCCTCGAGTGACAGTTGTTCTTCCGGTTGTGTTAACCGTTCGACCACTTCTTTGAGGGCAAAAACACGAATATCTCCTGTTTTTTGGTCAAACTCAACCTTAACTGCCTCCGACTCTTTTCCAAAGTTGCGACGGTAAGCGGAAATCAATGCTTGTTCTAACGCATCGATGATGATATTTTTATCAATCTCTTTTTCTTTTGCGATTTGTTCGATTGCTTCGAGTAACTGTGGTCCCATCGTTCTCTTCCTTTCCTTAGAACACTACCGCAAGCCGCGCCATCGCGATCTTGTTCACCGGTATTTCAATTTTCAATTTGCGTGTCTTCACACGAACTTCGATTTCAAGTAGCTCATCCGAATACGTCAGTAAAGTCCCTTCGAATTCTGTGGCATCCTTGACCGGGTCATGGGTCTTGATATAGACATGTTTTCCAATCGCCTTTTCGAAATCCTCAGTTTTTTTAAGTGGTCGTTCAGCACCTGGACTGGCAACATCTAAATAGTAGGGTTCATCAATCGGATCGTCTTGGTTCAACGCTTCCGACAACTTTTCATTGATGTTGACACAATCTTCCAGGTCAACGCCACCTTCCTTATCGATGGAGACACGTAGGAACCAATCCGCCCCCTCTTTGACGAATTCGACGTCGACAAGCTCCATCCCCTCTCGTTCTACGATCGGTTTTGCGAGCAGTTCGACCTTCTCAGTTACGTTCGTCATCTTCATCCTCCTTCAAAAAACAAACAAGAAAGGAGCAGGTCCCCCTACTCCTTCCAAGTCGTAGTATAAAAAACATTTCCTCACTCAATATAGCATAATGCACCGTCTTAAGCAAGCATCCGCAAGGCTTTAGAGGTCAAATAACGAGAGTTGGTTCTCATCCGGAAGACCTTCTAGACAACCGAGATTATCCAGCGTTTCAATAATCGTCTTCGATAATTTCGCTCGTTTTTGCAGATCTTCTTTCGATAGGAACTCTCCCCCTTTTCGGGCTTCGACGATTTGTTTCGCCGCATTCGTCCCAAGACCGGTCACGGCGTCGAACGGTGGCAACAACGTGTCCCCATCGATTAAGAACTCTGTCGCACTGGATTTGTATAAGTCGACTTTATTGAATGTAAAACCACGTTCAATCATTTCGAGGGCAATCTCAAGCACCGTATAGAGCCCTTTATCCTTCGCCGTTGCTTCAAAACCTTTATCTTTAATGTCTTGTAATACCTTTCGAATAGCAGCCGATCCTTTATTCATCGCTCCGATATCAAAATCACCCGCACGGACCGTGAAATAAGATGCATAGTAATACATCGGATGATGCACTTTATAATAAGCGATCCGCACTGCCATTAGGACATAGGCCGCGGCGTGCGCTTTCGGGAACATGTATTTGATTTTTTTACACGAGTCGATGTACCACAGTGGGACGTTGTTCTCAATCATCGCTTCTTCCATCTCAATCGAAAGACCTTTCCCTTTTCGGACGGACTCCATGATTTTGAAGGCGAGCGACGGTTCCAGACCGGCATAAATCAGGTAGACCATGATATCATCTCGACAACCGATGACGTCCTTCAGCTCACACGTTCCATTATAAATCAATTCACTGGCGTTCCCGAGCCAGACATCGGTCCCGTGCGACAGACCAGAAATCTGAACAAGTTCTGAGAATGTCGTCGGTTTGGTTTCTTCGAGCATCTGTCGGACGAATTTCGTCCCAAACTCCGGAATCCCAAGCGTTCCTGTCTTCGAGTCGATCTGTTCCGGCGTCACACCAATCGATTCTGTCGAACTAAAGATTTTCATGACTTCTGCATCATCGACAGGAATCGTTTTGGGATCTCGTCCGGACAAGTCTTGTAACATCCGAATCATCGTCGGATCGTCATGACCGAGGATATCGAGTTTTAGTAAGTTGTCATGAATCGAGTGGAAATCAAAGTGGGTCGTTTTCCACTCAGACCCCATATCATCAGCCGGAAATTGAATCGGACTGATATCATAAATGTCCATATAATCCGGCACGACAATGATCCCACCCGGATGTTGTCCTGTCGTCCGTTTGACACCGGTCACACCACTGACGAGCCGATCGACTTCCGCGTTCCGGTAATTCAAGTCATTTTCTGATTGATACCCTTTGACGTAACCATAGGCGGTTTTCTCAGCAATCGTTCCGATTGTTCCTGCTCGGTAGACGTAGTCAGCCCCGAACAAGACTTTTGTGTATGCGTGAGCTTTCGGTTGGTATTCCCCGCTAAAGTTTAAATCAATATCAGGTACTTTATCGCCTTTAAATCCAAGGAACGTCTCAAACGGAATATCATGTCCGTCTTTTGTTAACGGAATGTCACACGTCTTACACGATTTATCTGGTAAATCAAATCCTGAACCGACAGATCCATCATCAAAGAATTCTGATTCCTTACAGTTCGGACAGACATAATGCGGCGGTAGTGGATTGACTTCCGTAATCTCCGTCATCGTCGCGACCAGACTGGACCCAACCGATCCACGGGACCCGACGAGATACCCATCATCGAGTGATTTCTTAACCAGTTTATGAGAAATCAGATAGATGACGGCAAAGCCGTGACCGATGATCGACTTCAATTCTTTTTCGAGTCGTGCTTCGACGATTTCCGGCAACACTTCTCCATAAATCTGATGTGCCATGTTGTAAGAGAGTGTCCGGACTTCCTCGTCTGCCCCCTCGATTTTCGGTGTAAATAAATCTTTCGGAATGATATCAATGTTTTCAAACCAGTCCGCGATCTGTTGACTGTTCGTAATGACCAGTCGTTCCGAAAGTTCCGGTCCTAAAAATTTAAAGTCCTGCATCATTTCTTGTGTCGTCCGGAAATGGGCAGGTGGTAACTGCTTCCGCATGTTCAACATGTTGGCACCACCTTGCGTCCGAATCAACACTTCCCGGTACGTCGCATCATGTTTGTCCAAGTAATGGACATTCCCTGTCGCGACCGGTAAGATGTCATTTTCTTCTGCCACGCGAATGACTTTTTTAATGAATTCACGTAATTCCAACTCATTTTGAACGATTTCCCGTTCAATCAGATGTCCATACATTGCTGGAGGCTGTATTTCGATAAAATCATAAAAACGCATCACCTTCGCTAAATCGTCATCTGATTTGTTGAGTGCTGCATCAAATACTTCTCCATTGTCACAAGCAGAACCGATGATCAATCCGTCGCGATGAGCAACAAGTTGTGAACGAGGAGTGCGGACGACCCGGTGGACGTGTTTCGTATGCGCCAGTGAAATCAGACGATAGAGGTTTTTAAGCCCGGTTCGGTTTTTGGCATAGACCGTTGCATGGTACGGACGAGCCCGTGAAATATCCTTCCCCATTTCCCGGTTCAGCGAGAGGTGGGTTTTCATGTTAAACATCTCATCCGCCATCTGAAGCAACTTCAGCATCAAATACCCGGTCGCTTCCGCATCATAAATCGCCCGGTGATGTTGCGTCAATTCAATGTCAAACCGTTTGGCTAACGTATTTAAGCGGTGATTTTTCAGGCTTGGCATCAAGACACGTGCCAGTTCGAGCGTATCGATGACAGGTAAGACGGACTCTTCATGACTACCAGAACGTAACGTCGCATTTAAGAAACCAATATCAAATGAGGCATTGTGGGCAACGAGAATTGACTCCCCCGCCCAGTCCATGAACTCTTTGACGACTTGTTCCGGATCCGGTTTGCCCCGGACCATCTCATCTGTGATGCCGGTCAAATCGATTGTCGTCGCTGACAACAGATGTTTCGGGTCCGCAAACGCTTCGAACTTATCAATGATATCCCCATCGTAAATTTTGACCGCCGCGAGCTCGATGATTTTGTTGTACATCGCAGAAAGGCCGGTCGTCTCGACGTCAAACACGACGAACGTCGCTTTCTCTAATTCCTGATCGACCGGATGATACGCGACTTGCACCCCATCATTGACGACGTTCGCTTCAATTCCGTACAAAATCTTGATATCATTTTTTTTACCGGCATAATAGGCATCCGGAAAACTTTGAGCACCGGCATGGTCCGTGATGGCGACAGCAGGATGTCCCCAGGTTGCCGCACGTTCGACATATTTCGTGACATTCATGACGGCATCCATCTGACTCATTTGAGAATGCGCATGTAGTTCGACACGCTTCTCGCCCGCCCATGGATCAGCAGGCAACTCCATTTTCACTTCGGACAGTTGAGCAATCATCATACACAAATCACGCAAGAACGTATCAAATTCTACACGACCTGCGACTTGAATCCACATACCTTTTTTAATGGCCGACAAGATCTTGACGTCCGTTTCGTCCCGTGCAAACATTTTGACGACTAATGAATCCGTGTAGTCGGTCAGCTTAAAGGTAAAGATGGTTTTTCCACTTCGGAGTTCACGGCTTTCAGCCGCAAAGACGAGACCACGAATCGCAATCCGTCGTTCCTCATCTTGAATCGTCTTGATCGGAACAACTTCGTCTTGAATCGGTTTTCCGATACGAATATCGACCGGACCCTCGTCATCATCCCGTGACTGTTCACGTTTGAATTGTAATTCAAGCATCCGCTTGGCTTCTTCGATATCTTCTTGCTTCACTTGATTGCGCAACTGTTCTTGTTGTGTCTGATCCATTTGGACGACGGGCTCACAAAGGAACTTCGGAAACCCGTACGCACCGTACAACAGTTGCATCTCGCCACATAAATCATTTTTTAAGAACCCGGCTTCTGGTTCACTCCGAACCGGGATGAATAGTTTATTGTCGCGGTACTCAGGCAACACCCGACTGAGATGGCTCCGCATCGCCGACGAGGCATCGGCCAAGTCTTCAACGATATACGGCCAATAATCAATAAATAGTTTGTTGTCAGGCCGCTCTTTTGACTCTAAAAACAACTTCACTTCCGCAAACTGTTGGTAACGACTTTTCAAACGGCTATAAAACATCTGATAGACGTTTTGGGGTAAGACACGTGCAATTTGGATATGGAAGGTCCATGTCGAAGTCGCCTTCTGAACCCGTAATTTTTCAAGAGAGGCATCGGTAAAAAATTCTTCCACGATGCCGGTCGGTAATTCTAGATCGCTCATCAAGAGCGACATGCGTTGTTGTGTATCCACTCGCATTTGTGCTGTCGTTATAGCTCCACACCATGACAGCCACTCCTCCTCCTCTTGCAGATTGCCCAAGGGGCGAATGGGTGTGAGACAAGAAAACAGTCACTTTACGAAAAGTGACCGTTCCCATTGTTTATTGTAAACCTTCATAAAGCGAACGAACAGCCTCAAGAAGATTTGTTTGCTGAATTTCTTCTGCTTCACCGCCACGACGTGCTTTCAGTTCGACGATACCTTCCGGTGCTTTTTTACCGACGTTGATCCGGACCGGTAAACCAATCAAGTCTGCATCGGCAAACTTCACGCCAGCCCGTTCCTTACGATCGTCGAAGAGAACGGAGAACCCAGCAGCCGTCAACTCTTGATACACGGTTTCCGCGACCTGCATTTGATCCGCATTTTTACCATTGACTGCAATCAAATGAACATCAAACGGTGCGATCGCTTTAGGCCAAACGATTCCTCGCTCGTCATAATGTTGTTCGACGACAGCAGACATCGTCCGGGAAACGCCAATCCCGTAACAACCCATGATTAACGGTTGTGCTTTTCCACCCTCATCCAGGAACGTTGCGTTCATGCCTTCTGAGTAACGTGTCCCGAGCTTAAAGACTTGTCCGACTTCAATTCCTCGAGCAAACTTGACGTGTCCGGCTCCATCTGGCGACACGTCTCCTTCTTCGACAAATCGTAAGTCCGTATACTCTGCCTCGAAATCGCGACTCGGATCCACATGAATATAGTGTGTTTCTGCTTTATTGGCACCACAGACCACATTCGTCAGAGCACGGATCGCGTAATCCGCAACGATTTTCATCTCGGCGCCAATCGGTCCCAGTGTTCCTGGTGTCGAGTGAAGGGCCTGTTCGATTTCTTCATCCGTTGCCATCATGATATCAAGGGCACCGAGATAATTTTTCAGTTTGATATCGTTGACTTCATGGTCGCCGCGAACGAGCGCCATGACGAGACCTTGTTCCGTTTTGAAGACAACGGTTTTGATCGACTCCTGTTCCGGTAATCCAAGCACCGCACTGACGGCTTCAATCGTTTTTGCATCACCTGTGTGTACTTCTTCTAACGCCGCCGGTGATTTCTCTTGTTTCGCGTACTGATCCACTGATTCTGCCATCTCTAAGTTGGCAGCATAGTCTGATTGATCGGAATAAACAATTGTATCTTCCCCGATTGCGGCTAACGCATGGAATTCGTGTGTCCCGCTACCGCCGATTGCGCCAGAGTCTGCGACGACCGGACGGAATTCGAGCCCAACACGTGTGAAGATCTTTGTATAGGCTTCAAACATGTTTTGATATTCTTCTTCTAAACTCTCTTGTGTTGCATGGAAAGAGTACGCATCTTTCATGATGAATTCGCGCCCACGGAGTAATCCGAAGCGTGGTCGACGCTCATCGCGGTATTTCATTTGAATCTGGAACAGGTTGACTGGTAATTTTTTATACGAGTTCAACTCATCTCGAACGATTGAGGTAATCAATTCCTCGTGCGTGGCACCAAGCGCAAACCGGCGGTCATGACGATCCGTCAGACGCATCAGTTCTGGACCATAAATATCCCATCGTCCTGTTTCTTCCCAAAGTTCTGCCGGTTGAATGGCCGGCATCAATAGTTCTTGCGCACCAGCTGCTTCCATCTCTTGACGGACAATCGTCTCAATTTTAGAGAGGACACGTTTAGCAAGCGGAAGATAAGAATAGATTCCAGCTGCATTTTGGCGCATGAATCCCGCACGTAACAGCAGTTGATGACTGACGGCTTCTGCATCGGATGGTACTTCACGCAAAGTTGGCATAAATAGTTTCGATTGTTTCATTTGAGTCGTGAACCCCTTTGACTAATAATTTAAAAGAATTTCTGGATATCGTTCCATGTGACGACTAACATCAGCAGCATCAACAAGGCAAATCCAACAAAATGAACCAATCCTTCTTTTTGTGGATCAACAGGCTTTCCGCGCACAGCCTCTAAGAACAGGAACAATAAGCGTCCACCATCTAAAGCCGGTAACGGCAACAAGTTGAACACGGCTAAGTTAACAGAAAGTAACGCTGTCCATGTCAATAACATCGAAAACCCACTATCAGCAACCTGATCGGTCATTTTAACGATACCGACCGGTCCTGACAATTGATCAACACCCACGGCACCGGTCACTAAGTCTCCGACCGCTCCGACGATCAACGTCGACATCCGCCATGTTTCAGATACACCGGTTTGCAACGCCGTTCCGAACGATTTTTCCGTTTCATTCGTCACACCGATGATTCCAACTTTTTGATCCCCTTGTTGTTGGATCTTTGGTGTAATCGTCGTTGTTTGTTCTTGTCCATCCCGTTCGTATACAACCGTCGTTTCTTTTCCTGCTTGATCTTGGAAACCGGCACGTAAATCCGTCCATTTTCCGGTTGGGTCTCCGTTGACAGACAGAATTCGGTCTCCTTCGACAAGCCCTGCTTGATCAGCAGGTGATCCTTTTTGGACCGTCCCAATCACACTTTCGCCTGTAGGTGAACCATTGTATAAAGCGAGTCCAAATAAAATGACGAAAGCGAGCACAAAGTTCATCGCCGGACCTGCTGCAATCGCTAAGACCCGTTTAAACACCGATTTTGATCCAAACGTCCGATCATAAGGCGCAATTTGCGTATTCGTTTGTCCCTCGACGAGAAATGCCGTCTTCGAGACAGGATAACGTGTCGACACTTCATCTTGTAAGGCGACGATTTCTAGCTTGTGCAACAAATCGATTTTTTCAACTGTCACGACTTGATCCGTCTCTGGACGAGCAGGATCGAGATAAATCGTTTCGACGATCCCCTCATGAAGTGCTAAACCAATCGTTTGACCTGGCTTAACTTCGACGAATTCCGGCTCTTCCCCCGCCATCTTGACATATCCGCCAATCGGCAACAAACGGACCGTGTACAAGGTCTCATTTTTGAAAAAAGAAAAGATTTTTGATCCAAATCCGATGGCGAATTCCCGACAGAGAATGCCGGCGCGTTTCGCCATTACGAGATGACCCCATTCATGTACGGCAACAAGTACACCGAACATCAATACGATTGATATAAAGGTCGTCATTGCTATCCCATCCTTAGTTAGCGAGTGAGAGTGACGCGACAAACGCACGTGCCCAACGGTCCGCCTCAAGGATTTGTTCTAAAGACGGATCTTCGACTTTCTCGTGTGCTTGAAGAGCCGCCTCGACGCTCGCTTCGATTTCTAAAAAGCTGATTTCCCCTTTTAAAAAGCGGTCCACGGCTTGTTCGTTCGCAGCATTGAGTACTGAAGGCATCGATCCACCAGCACGTCCTGCTTCAAAGGCAAGACGAAGCAAGGGATACCGATCAAACGAAGCCTCAGCAAAATTCAGGCGTCCGATTTGTTTTAAGTTTAACCGTTCTCCCCCTTGAATTTCAAGGCGGGACGGATATGTAAGGGCATATTGAATCGGTTCACGCATATCCGGCATCCCGAGTTGCGCCATGACCGCACCATCATTAAATTCAACCATCGAATGGATGATCGACTCCCGGTGGATGACGACATCGATTTCCTCATACGATACATCAAATAACCAATGGGCCTCGATCACTTCAAACCCTTTGTTCATCATCGTCGCGGAATCAATCGTAATTTTAGCCCCCATCGACCAATTGGGATGGTTCAGCGCCTGTTCCACGGTCACGTTCGCCAACTCTTCCCGTGTCTGGTCTCGGAAACTTCCGCCCGATGCGGTCAAGATGATTTGACGGACATCTTCACGTCGTTCCCCGTTCAAGCACTGAAAAATGGCCGCATGTTCACTGTCGACCGGTAGAATCACGACTCCTTTTTCCCGTGCTTTTTTCATCACTAAGTGCCCTGCCGTGACAAGTGTTTCTTTGTTGGCCAGTCCAATTGATTTTCCTGCTTCAATCGCGGCAAGGGTCGGACGAAGACCGACTGCTCCGACAACGGCCGTAATGACGATATCGGCTTCTTCCGCTGTCGCAACGGCAATCAATCCATCTTCTTCGACAACGATTGTTGGTGTATACGTTAACATCGTCTCGAGCTCCATTTTAACTGATTCATCCAGCACTGCGACTAACGCTGGGCGCAATCGATTCAACCATGGTGACGCGACTTCAACGTTTTTACCGAATGCAAAACTGACCAATTGAAAACGATCGGGATTGGCGGCAATGACATCTAATGTTTGTGTCCCAATTGAACCTGTCCCACCAATAATACTGACGTTTTTCATCGTTCTTCCCCCTTAACCGAATATACCAAGTACGATCAATACACTAAACACGATGATCATGCTATCAAATCGATCAAGAATTCCACCATGTCCAGGTAACAATGCACCAGAATCTTTTACCCCATAATGACGTTTGTATGCCGACTGGACTAAATCTCCGAGTTGACCGACGACCGCAACGATCAGTGCCAACAATAAGACTTTTCCGAATCCGACCGTCGGATGGATCCACTCAAAAAGCACCCCTAACATAAGCGCCAGAACGATACCACCCACTGCGCCTTCGACCGTTTTATTCGGACTGATGGCTGGCCATAATTTCGTTTTACCTAGACTTTTTCCGACGAAGTAGGCACCAGAATCGGTAAACCAAATCAGCAAGATGATCAACAACGATACGATCAGCCCGTTCTCGAGGAGACGGATATACGTAAACGATGCAAAACCGACTCCGACATAGACCGCCGTCAATAAAAGAAAGGCTACATCATCAAACGTAAATACGTTTTTTGAAAATACTGTCCAAAACAAACTGATCAACACAATCAACATGCCCCATGCTAACGGAGACAATCCAAGTGAAAGCGAATGGTTTTCCGCTTGCTCATACAGACCGACAAATGGGAGTAATGCTCCTGCGCCAAATAATAAAACAGGTAACGATTTAAACGAAAGCTGTCGCATCTTGATCAGTTCGGTATAGCCAATCACTGTCAAAGCTGCCATAAATGTAAGGAATGGGAGTCCTCCTAGATAAAGTAATCCTAAAAAGATGGCACCTGCCCATATTCCCGTAATGATTCGTGTTTTCATAAGCTGTATCCTCGTTTAGTCAGACTCCGCCAAAACGGCGTGTCCGTTGATTATAGTCTTCAATCGCCTCGAGGAACTGGTCACGCCGAAACTCGGGCCACAAGACATCTGTAAAATAAAATTCTGCATAGGCAGCCTGCCACAATAAGAAGTTCGAGAGGCGTTGCTCACCGCTCGTTCGAATGACGAGATCGACATCTGTCATCGATCCTGTCATCAATTCTTGTTCGATGACGTCATTCGTAATCATTTCAGGAAGCAACAAACCAGCCTGTACTTTTTCAGCGATTTTTTGCATGACTTGTACAATCTCATCCCGCCCTCCGTAGTTGAGGGCAAAAATCAATCGGAGTCCTGTATTATCGACCGTATCTGCTTTAGCTTGTTGGACCGCTTCTCGTGTATAAATCGGAAGGCGTGAAATTTCACCTGCTACTTCGACCTTGACGTTACGTTCCTTGAGGTCTTTTAAATCTGACTCTAAAAATTGTGCCGGTAGCTTCATCAAGAAACTGACTTCTTCTTCAGGACGTGTCCAATTCTCAGTTGAGAAGGCATATAGCGTCAAACTTTTAACACCTAATTCATTTGCGGTACGAACGACTTCTCGCACGGACTTCATGCCTTCGCGATGACCCATGATGCGGGGAAGGCCTCGTTTTTTTGCCCAACGCCCGTTTCCATCCATAATAATCGCAATGTGTTCAGGAACTTGTTGTTCAATCACTTCTTTGGTCTGATTTAACCATTGAAACATTTATTTCTTCCTCCCCTCGTTCAGTTTAAGAAGAAAGGGACTCTTCGTGTGACAAAGAGTCCCCAACATGACGACGTATCGCGTCATACTTCCATGATTTCTTGTTCTTTATCCGTCGCTGTTTGATCAAGCAACTTAACGAATTTATCTGTTAACGTCTGAACGTCTTCTGTGTATCCCCGAAGATCATCTTCAGTCAACGCTCCGTCTTTTTCTTGCTTTTTCAATTGTTCATTTGTGTCACGACGAATGTTTCGAAGGGCCACTTTTCCTTCTTCCGTGTACTTTTTGACAAGTTTCACGAGTTCTTTCCGACGGTCTTCTGTCAGTGGTGGAATGGCTAACCGAATGACTGTTCCATCCGAAGAAGGAGCTAATCCCAAGTCGGCCCGCTGGATTGCTTTTTCAATTTCAGTCACCATCGACTTATCCCATGGTGTAATCAAAATCAAGCGTGCTTCTGGCGTGTTGACGTTTGCCACTTGGTTCAATGGTGTAGGTGAGCCGTAATACTCCACTTGGACGGGATCCAGGATCGCTACGTTTGCTCGTCCTGCTCGTAACGTCGCGAGCTCTTTTTTTAGTGACAGATGGGCTTTTTCCATCCGTTCTTCTGCTTGTTTCATGATTGCTTGTGACATATTATTTCCCCCTTACGAGTGTCCCGATTTCATCACCGATGACAACGCGTTTGATGTTTCCTTCTTCCATTAACGAGAAGACGATGAGCGGGATATCATTATCCATGCAAAGCGACGTCGCCGTTGAATCCATGACTTGAAGACCATCTTTTAAGACATCCAAGTAAGATAACGTTTCGAACTTCTTCGCTTCCGGATCGATGTTCGGATCAGCCGAGTAGACGCCGTCGACATTGTTTTTCGCCATCAAGATGACGTCTGCCTCAATTTCAGCCGCCCGAAGCGCTGCCGTCGTATCTGTTGAGAAATAGGGATTCCCTGTTCCGGCTGCAAAGATGACAACGCGTCCTTTTTCAAGATGACGCATCGCCCGACGACGGATGTACGGTTCAGCAACTTGTCGCATTTCAATCGACGTTTGGACACGTGTTTCAACGCCAACCGACTCCAAACTATCTTGTAAAGCGAGCGAGTTCATGACGGTCGCAAGCATTCCCATATAATCCGCGTTTGCCCGGTCCATTCCAAGCTCTGCTCCTGTTTTACCGCGCCAGATATTCCCTGCGCCGACGACAACAGCGACTTCTACGTTCAATTCAACCAATTCCTTGATCTGATTGGAAATTGAATTGACAATACCAGGATGGATTCCGAACCCTTGATCTCCTGCGAGCGCTTCTCCGCTCAATTTTAACACAATCCGGTTATATTTCGGTTGCATGACTATGTCCCCCTTGCTAAATTCCGTAAAAAAGGAACACGACCCACTTCCACACGAAAGTGGATTGAAGCATACGTGTTCCTTCTCTTGTCCTCAGGAAATCCTGATTCTTATTTTTTAAGTTGATTCATAACTTCTTCAGCGAAGTTTTCTTCACGTTTCTCCATACCTTCTCCAACTTCGAAGCGTACGAATGAGACGACTTTTCCGCCTTTTGATTCTACATATTTACCGACTTTGAAGTCTGGGTCTTTAACAAACGTCTGGTCGACGAGGCAAATTTCTTCGAAGAATTTGTTCATGCGTCCAACAATCATTTTTTCAACGATGTTAGCAGGTTTGCCTTCGTTGAGTGCTTGCTCCGTCAAGACTTTTTCTTCACGCGCTTTTTCTTCTTCTGTAACTGAAGAACGGTCAACGTAAAGTGGACGCGCTGCAGCGATGTGCATAGCGATGTCTTTTGCGACAGCTTCATCCGTTGTGCCTTCGACGATGACGACAGAACCGATACGACCACCCATGTGGAGGTAAGAACCGAATGCTGCGTTGTCTTCTTTAGCGAAGAGGGCTACGCGACGAAGAGAGATTTTTTCTCCGATTGTCGATGCTTCTTCAGAGATGTATGTTTCGATTGTTTTACCCGCTTCGTATTCAGAAGCAAGTGCCGCTTCAGCCGTTTCAGATCCGTTACGGAGTACTGCGTCCGCAATATTTTGAACGAGCGATTGGAAACGTTCGTTTTTTGCAACGAAGTCTGTTTCTGAGTTGATTTCAACGAGTGCTGCTTTGTTGCCGTTGACTGCGACAGCTGTCAAACCTTCTGCTGCAATTCGGTCGCCTTTAGCTGCTGCTTTCGCGATTCCTTTTTCACGCAAGAAATCGATTGCTGCGTTCATGTCCCCGTCTGCTTCGACAAGTGCTTTTTTGCAGTCAAGCATCCCTGCACCAGTTTTTTCACGAAGTTCTTTTACCATAGCTGCTGTAATAGCCATTCGATATTCCTCCTTATAACGTCCTTATTTTCAAAAAAAAGGTGATAAAAGGTCAATTCCCTTTATCACCTGGCATCACGAATTACTCAGCGTCTGCTACTACTTCTTCAGTAGTTTCAGGTGCTACGTTATCTTCGCCTTGTTTAACTTCGAGGATTGCGTCAGCCATTTTACCAGTAAGCAATTTGACTGCACGGATCGCATCGTCGTTTGCTGGGATGACGTAGTCGATTTCGTCTGGATCACAGTTTGTATCAACGATCGCAACGATTGGGATGTTGAGTTTATGTGCTTCTGCAATCGCGATACGCTCTTTGCGTGGGTCAACGATGAAGAGTGCATCTGGAACGCCTGGCATATCTTTGATACCGCCGAGGAATTTCTCAAGACGTGTCATTTCTTTTTTAAGAATGATGACTTCTTTTTTAGGAAGAACTTCGAACGTACCGTTCTCTTCCATTTTTTCGAGTTGTTTTAAACGGTTAATCCGTTTTTTGATTGTTGAGAAGTTCGTGAGTGTTCCACCCAACCAACGTTCGTTGATGAAGTATTGACCCGCACGGATCGCTTCTTCTTTCACAGTGTCTTGAGCTTGTTTTTTCGTACCAACGAAAAGAACGTTTCCGCCTTCAGACGCTACTTCACGGATGAAGTTGTACGCTTCGTCTACTTTTTTAACCGTTTTTTGTAGGTCAATGATGTAGATTCCGTTACGTTCTGTGAAGATGTATTTTGCCATTTTTGGGTTCCAACGGCGTGTTTGGTGACCGAAGTGTACACCAGCTTCTAACAATTGTTTCATCGAGATTACTGCCATGATGAATTCCTCCTTTTGGGTTTTGGATGTCCTCCGCGATGATCGTTGTCCCAGCTAACCTATTAAAGGCACCGCAGCTGGCGATACATGCGTGCGTAATTAACACCGTAGACTAATATAGCATAAAGTTTAACGTCGGGCAACCTTCGTTTTCTTGGAAAGTTTGGCGATCAAGGCGACCTCTCCCGCTCCCCGATTTAAAGAACGGGCTAACTGATCTAAGTCCGCACCGTTTTCGAGTTGTTGTTTCACATCGAAAACGGGTTCTTCTTGTACACGAACGACGGGTTCTGGTTGCAATTCTTCTTGCACCGGGAACACCAGGCGTTCGGATGTCTCCGGCGAAACCGTTCGTCCCGTTTGCTCAGGTGTTGAAGAAGCTGACGTACCGTCAGCTCCTGTCAGCTCATTGACCTGTTGCATGAACTGCAACAAGATTTCTTCTGTCTCTTGCTTTTGGCGCTCGAGATTCGTAATCCGGTCTTTAAGTAGCGCCTGTTGCTTAAATAACAGTAACAAACCATAACAGATGAGTGCAGCAAGTAAAATATAAAAGAGTGTCATCATAAATCCTTTCACATCGCGACACGATCAGAAAGATACGCACTTCCTAACGCTTGTTTCAGTTTTTTGAGTGCTTTTGAATGTATTTGCGAAATGCGTGACGTCGATAGATTCAGAACTTCGCCGATTTCCGTCAACGTCAGTTCCTCAAAGTAAAACAGCGACACGACATACTGTTCCTTTTCTGATAACTGTTCCACTTCTTCTGCTAGCTTCGAAATCAACTCACGCATCAGTAACGTATCTTCGGGTGTTGCAGCATCCGGATCAAGATAAGAAACCGCCATCGCTTTTCCTTCGTCCTGAAGCGTGACCGCTTCGTCGATTGATAGAATATTGGCAAAGTAGCTTTCTGCTAGCGCCGTCTTTACTTCTTCTGGACTCATTTCGACAATCGATGACACTTCATCAATCGTCGGTGTCCGTTGAAGGCTTTGTTCTAAAATCTCGACCGCCGCTTCGACCCGTTTTGATTTTTCCCGTAAAGAACGTGGCAACCAGTCAATTTTTCGGAGTCCATCAAGAATGGCTCCACGAATCCGGAACGCGGCATACGTGTCGAATTTATTGTTATGATTTTGATCAAATTTTTGTAAGGCATCGTAAAGTCCCATCATACCCAGACTTTTTAATTCATCGCGATCGACACTTTTCGGAAGTGTCGCACTGAGACGTTGAACGTGGTATTGAACAAGAGGTTCATAATTCAGCAGTAACCGGTCAGCTACCGCTACATCACGCGTCGATAGCCATTGATCCCAAAGTTGTTGTAATTCCTCACGCATGACCATTCCTCCTCTAGATTTCCAGCGTTCCGACGTTAACTGTCCGAATGACTAATCGGCCAGAATGCGAATGGAATTCGATCGTTCGACCGTTTGTTCCACCGACGTCTTCCGCAACGAGTGGGACGTTCGCTTTTCGTAAAGCTAATCTTACAGCTGCAATATTTCGTTCACCAATCCGCATTGATTCGTGTTCGTATTTAAACTGGAACATCTGTGCGCCACCGGCAATTTTCGCTCGTAGACGGATGGCGCCTTTATGCCGAAGAGAACGTGCCAGCTCCACAACCGCTGTATCCGCAAATTTTCCGATCTCAAGCGCAATGTTTCGGCTGATCGCCGAGTCAGGTAACATGACATGCGCCATGCTGGAAAGTCCACGTTCTTGATCGTAAATGATCACACCGACACAAGACCCTAAACCGGCTGTCCGAAGAATGATCGGTTTTTGGCTAACTGCATATTCTGCAATTCCAATCCGAACGACTTCATCCATCGATATCCACACCCAATCGTTGAAAAACAGTGGTAAAGGCACCCTCTTCAGGTAACAACAATAAATGACCGTTCAAATCGTTTCCTGAACTGGATAACCGTGTATCGATGTATACTGCCATGTTACCAAATTTTGTCGACTCTAGTAAGGCAACTTCTAAAATCGCTCCGACCATATCAAAAGCAGATGCCGGGACTGTCACATGGACGGATAGATCGAGCCAATCGGAAATCGAACGGGCGTAGGCGCCGATCAAGATGTTCCCGATCTCTTCCCAGGCCGACACTCCCATCGCATGTTCATCGGAAAAAAACCGGAATGGCTGTTGTAGTAACTGCGACACTAGCTTTTCAGCATCTTCGAGTGGCATTAAAAACAGAAGACACGCCTTGATGTCACCAGAAAAACGAAGGAGTGCTCCCGCCGTATAGGCTTCAGCGCCACCTACCCGCTCAACGATTGTTGAGAATGACTCTAAGTCTGCTGACGGTACTTCGATTTCGACCGGTTGTCCAAGAAGAGTCGATAATGCCGTCGCCGCATGGGCCGCTCCGATATTACCGATTTCTCGAAAGACATCTTGTTCCATCCGATTAAGCATGGATGATCTCTTCAAACAATCGATTTGGTTCTAACAAGGAGAACAACTGCTCTTCGCCTTTCGCAATCGCAGTCAAATACGTCGTCTCCTCTTGTTTTTGATCCGTCAATGGTTCAATCCGGACATCTGTCGCTTCCACGACTTCATTTGCACGATCGACGATAAAACCAGCATCTCCGTGTTCGAGTGTCGCAATGATGATTCGTGTTTCTTCTGTTTCCTCAATCGAATCAAACCCTAAACGTGTCCGTAAATCAATCACGGGTGTCACGACACCTCGTAAATTAATCACACCTTTGACATAAGAGGCGGCATTTGGAATCCGTGTAATCGGGATGACACGTTCGATTGAACGAACAGATTGAACATCAATTCCGTATGCATTTTCTTCTAATTGAAAGACAACCCATTTTTGTTCCATTCTTCATTCCCTCACTTTCGTAACAATGCATTGCTATCGATGATTAACGCCACTTGACCGTCACCTAGAATCGTCGCACCGGAAATCGCACGGATCCCTTCGAGATAGCTGCCTAGTGGTTTCATGACGATTTCTTGTTGCCCGATCAATTCAGAGACGATCAATCCGGCTAATTTTTCGCCACTTCTTACGACGACAACAGAATAGGCATCTGCTTCTACTTGCGGCAAACCATATACCTGGTTCAATGAAATCAACGGAACAAGTTGTCCCCGGAAATCAAAGACCTTTTCGCGGTGCGCTTGTAAGATCGCTTCTTGTTTGAGTGACGTTGTTTCGATGATCGCCGTCAATGGGATGGCGTACGTTTCTTGACCGAGTTTAACGAGCATAGCCGAAATAATCGACAGCGTCAGCGGTAAGCTGATTCTAAAGATTGTTCCTTCTCCACGTTTCGTCTCGACGAATACTTCCCCACCAAGGGATTCGATTTTTGATTTAACGACATCGAGTCCGACACCACGTCCTGATAAATCGGTTACCGTCTCCGCCGTTGAAAATCCTGGGGCAAATAACAACATGGCTGCTTCTTCCGGTGTCAGTAAAGCTGCCTCTTCTTCCGTCAGCAAACCTTTCTCAAGCGCAATTTTCGTCACGCGTTCATGATTGATTCCAGCCCCGTCATCTTCAATCTCGATGAACACCCGGTTTCCAGAATGATAGGCACGCAGTGACAGATTTCCTTCGACGGCTTTTCCAGCTAGGATCCGGTCTGTCTTACTTTCAATCCCGTGATCAACGGCATTCCGGATCAAGTGGACGAGCGGGTCACCAATCTCGTCGATGACCGTCCGGTCGAGTTCTGTCTCAGCCCCGGTGATGTGCAATTTGATGTTTTTTCCGACATCCTTCGAAACCGAACGAACCATCCGTGGAAAGCGGTTGAAGACTTGTTCAATCGGCATCATCCGTAATGTCAGGACCAATGACTGTAATTCATTTGTCCCCCGTTTAATCCGTTCCACCGTCTCTGTCAAATCAGAGGAACCAACTTCTGCCGCGATCCGCTCTAGACGACCACGATCGATGATGAATTCTTCGAATAAGTTCATCAATCGATCAATCCGTTCTAGATTGACACGGATCGTTTTTGCCGCAATCGGGGTTTGAGCTTCTCCTGAAGCATCAACTGTTTCGACTGGCTTTTTATTCAGCGGATTATCGGTTGGTTCAAGCAACGTCGCTGCTGCAGCAACCGGCTCGACGGGTACTTCGAATGGTTGAATCAAAACCTGTGCAACTTCAGATACGGCTTTGATCCCCTCCTGAATTTCTTGTTCCGACTTCATCGTCACGAACAAGACATCAAAACTTGTCTCGAACTGTTCTTGCTCGAGTTCATCAGAAGTTGGGTTTGACAAAATGACATCACCCAGATTTTGTAAACGATCAAAGACCATGTAGACACGTGCGGCCTTTAAAATCACATCGGCTGACAGTTCAACCGTAATGACATACGCTTGATAACCGGAAGCCATCGATTGACGGACAACGGATTCCGAGTAAACGTCGCATTCAAAGTTTTTGATGACCGACACAACAGGATTCGCTGCTACTTTGTCGGTTTCACCATCTTTTTGAATAAACTGTTTTAAACGGACGACCGTCGTCGCCACATCAAGCTTCCCGGTTCCCCCTTGACTGATATCTTCGACCATCGTTTCGAGTTGTTCAGCGGCCACAAACAAGACGTCAATCAAATCGGGTGTCGCCGGCTGTGTTTTCGAACGCACAAGATCAAGCGCACTTTCCATCTCATGTGTTAAATCGGCAATCGCATCGTATCCCATCGTACCGGACATTCCCTTTAATGTATGGGCAGAACGGAAAATCTGATCGATGACGGCTTCATCATCCAGACGCTGTTCAAAAATCAAAAGACTCGAGTTGATGGCTTGCAGATGTTCGATTGACTCGTCCAGAAACAATCCTAAATATTCATTTAAATCCATGGAACATGTCCTCCTTCATGATTAGCGGACGCGATTACGCCGTTTTGTCAAACGACTCAGTAACCGGTCTAAAAATTTCTGTTCGTGTACCTGAAGTCCCGTCAGTGCTGTCGTAATATGATCGAGTCGCCAACTGACATCACTCGTCCGGTCAAACAGATAAAATGGACGCTGTGCCTTGACCGCCTTCATGACGGTTGGATCGTCTGGCAAGAAACCAACGAAGCGTAACGACTTCTCTAAAAAATTCTGACTGACCTGTTGTAAACGATCGAATGTCTCCAGTGCTTCTTGACCATTCATCGCCCGATTGACGACAACGGCAATCGGAAGTTCATTTGCATGATGATGGGCGAGCTTTACGAACGCATAGCCATCCATGATCGACGTCGGCTCTGGCGTCACGACTAACCAGGCCTCATCTGCACTGCTGATGAAATCGAATGTTTGATGTGTCGCACCAGCACCTAAATCGAGTAACACGAAATCATACTCGTAAAAAAACCGGAACTCGCTCATCATGAATTGCACATCATGATCGGTCAGATCCATCAATTCCGTGAATCCGCTCCCACCATGAATGAAATGTAACTCAGGCGTCGCTTCGACGACGGCTTGCGCCAAGGATTCACGCTGTTTGACACAATCCATCAAAGATGTTTTAGAAGACTTCCCCAATAACACTCCGACGTTCGCCATTCCGATATCTAAATCAATGATCAATACTTTTTTAGCTTGTAACGATAGTGCTACTCCTAAATTGACAGCCACGTTCGTTTTTCCAACGCCACCTTTTCCACTGACGATGGCAATCGTTTTAGTCTCTCGAACTGCTACCTTTGAACGTAACGCCCGTGCCTGATCTTCTCGCATCATCGTAACCCTCTTTCTACAATCATTCGGGAGATTTCTGGACTTGTCGGCCAGATGATGTCTTCAGGTACTTCTTGACCTGTCGTCAGACAAAACACAGGGATTCGTGTTTCCATCGTCAGTCCATAAATCGACCATAATTCAGTTGTCTCATCGGCTTTCGTAAAGATAAAACCACTAAGTGGTACTTGATCAAAACGTTGCCGGATTTGTTCCAAGTCACGATACTTCGACGTTAAGCTGAGGACGAGGAAGACATCGGTATCGGAAAAATCATGTCGTGCTTTTAGCTGTTCAACATATCCGGCATCGAGGAAGTTGCGTCCCGCCGTATCGATCAAAATGATGTCACAGTCAGCGAGTTCGGTTTTAGCTTGTTCGAATTCTTCTAAATCATATGCAACGCGTAGTGGAATATCGATGATATCCGCGTAAGTACGTAATTGTTCGATTGCCGAAATCCGGTATGTATCCGTCGTGATCAATCCGACCGTTTGTTGTTTCGTTAACCGGTAATAGGCAGCGAGTTTTGCGATCGTCGTCGTCTTTCCGACGCCGGTTGGTCCTGTCAGCATGACAAAACGGGATGTGGCTGTCGTAACTTGAATTTCCTTTTCAACTGCTTCAACGAGTCCTTGTTCGACCTGCGTCACATCATTCGTTTTATAATACGTCGACAACATCAAGTCATGTAACTCTTCCGCACATCGTTGTAAAGCAGGTTCCGCTAACAAGACTTCATATCGTCCTAGTGCTTCTGGTAAGCGCCGTGACGCAAAGGAAACGACGGTCGGAATGACCTGTTCCGTCATTCCCGAATTGACTCCGCCATGGAGACGAGCAGTTGGCGGGACCGACACGGGTTCAGGATTCGCAAACGGTTGTTTTTTTGATGGAGCGACAGGATGTTCTTCCACTGACGCGACAAGTTCCACTTTTTTTTGTGTAAATAAACCAAACACCCCACCGACTTTGATCTGCCGGGTATTTAAGATGATTGCTTCTTCCCCTAAATCTTGTTTCACTAGTTCCATCGCTTCGCTGACAGAATTCGCAATAATTCGTTTTACCATCATTTGTTAGATCACCCCAATACTCTTGACTTCGATTGTCGGAATTAACTCGTTATAGGACAGAACAGGTACATCCGGGAAATAACGTTCCGTCAATTGACGAACGAACATCCGAATACTCGGTGAGGCTAAAATGATTGGTTGAGCACCATAACGCTCGAATTCTGTCGTCAACTCGTTTAAGGACTCGATGAATCGTGTTGCTTTGTCAGGATCAAGCGCCAAGTAGTTACCAAACTCGGTTTTTTGGATCGCCGATTGAATATCGAGTTCCATCTCGCTTGATACGGTCACGACATGAAGCACTTCACCTTGTAACACTTGTTCTGTGATTTGTCGTGCCAATGCCTGACGTACGTATTCCGCTAACAGATCGCTGTCTTTCGTAACTGTTGCATAATCGGCCAACGTTTCAAAAATCAGCGGCAAGTTCCGGATTGAAATTTTTTCTTTTAACAACTGAACGAATACTTTTTGTAGTTCACCGATCGATAAGAGTTGTGGTGTCACTTCGTCGACTAAAATCGGATGGGTTTCTTTCAGATGATCGACTAACTGTTTAGTTTCTTCTCGTCCCAATAAATCAGCTGCATGTTTCTTAAGCAGTTCCGTCAAGTGTGTCGCGACGACGGATGGGGGATCGACGACCGTATACCCGGACATTTCCGCCCGACTTCTCGTCCGTTCATCAATCCAGAGTGCCGGCATGCCAAAGGCGGGTTCTACGGTCTCAATCCCTTGAATCTCGGGATCATCGACACCAGGGCTCATCGCTAAGTAATGGTCAAGTAACAATTCACCGGTCGCCATCTCACTGCCACGAATCTTAATCCGGTAATGGTTCGGCGGGAGTTGAAGATGATCTCGTATTCGTACGGTGGGTAAGACGAACCCAAGTTCAAGTGCCAACTGTCGGCGGATCATGACGACACGGTCGAGCAAGTCGCCGCCCTGCGCTTCGTCAGCAAGTGGAATCAATCCGTAACCGAATTCAAATTCGATTGTATCGACGTTTAACAACGAAATGACCGACTCGCTCGACCGGAGATTTTCTGACGGTGCCTCTTCGACTGCCACTTCTTCTTTTGTTGTTTTGGGCGTCCGGGTCAACTGCCAGGCGAAAAACGCCGCGCCTCCAGCGACAGGAATCGTCACGTAATCTGGAATTGCTGTAAACAAACCAAGTAAGAAAATCGCACCTGCTCCGATCATGACGAGCAACGGCGTCCGGGAAAGCTGACCGATGATGTCTTCTCCCAGGTTACCGTCCGAAGTCGAACGCGTGACGATGATTCCGGTCGCGACTGAAATCAAGAGGGCAGGAATTTGACTGACCAAACCGTCTCCGACCGTCAGTAACGTGTACAGACTAATTGACTCCATCATTGGTAGACCTTGTTGGACGACTCCGATGATCATTCCGAAAATCAAATTGATGATGACGATGATGATTCCGGCAATCGCGTCTCCTTTGACGAATTTTGAAGCACCATCCATCGCCCCATAAAAATCGGCTTCCGATTGAATTTTTTGTCGGCGTGTCCGTGCCTGTAATTCATCAATCATGCCTGAATTCAAATCGGCGTCAATCGCCATCTGTTTCCCCGGCATTGCGTCGAGCGTAAAACGTGCCGATACTTCCGATACCCGCTCCGATCCTTTTGTGATGACGAGGAACTGAATCAAGACGAGAATCAGGAAGACGACGAATCCAACGAGGGCGTTCCCGCCAACAACAAAACTTCCGAATGCTTCAATGACTTCTCCACCGTTCCCGTTCGAAAGAATCGCGCGGGTCGTCGAGACATTCAGTGCCAATCGAAACAAGGTGACGATCAGTAACAACGTCGGAAATACAGAAAATTCAAGGGCTTCCTTGGCATTCATCGCGACAAGAAGGACCATCAATGCGATTAAGATATTAATGATGATTAAAAAATCGAGTAAAAATCCTGGCAGTGGAATGACGAGCATGAAGACGATCATAATGACGCCTAGCAGGACGGTTAAATCTCTTGTTGAAATGGTCATGATGCTTCATCCTTTCATTTCGCTTGTTTCATTTGATAGACAAAGGCAAGTGTTTCAGCGAGTGCCTGATAAAATGATTCATCCACTGCCATCCCTATTTCTGATTTTGCGAATAATGCTCGTGCGAGCGGTCTATTTTCGATAATCGGAATCTCGGCTGCTGTCGCCTTCTCCCGAATCCGGAATGCGACAGCATCCACTCCCTTTGCGACGACAATCGGTGCTGCATGTTTGCCGTCATCATATTGAATCGCCACCGCATAATGCGTCGGATTCGTAATGACGACGTCAGCATTCGGTATTTCTTGCATCATTCGTCGCATCGCCATCTCGCGTTGCTGCTGTTTGATTTTCCCTTTGATTTGCGGATCGCCTTCTGTATTCTTATGCTCATCCTTTAAATCTTGTTTACTCATCCGAATCGATTTCTCGAAATCAAATTTTTGATAAGCAAAATCAAGGACGGCTAACACAATCAACGCGATGCTGACTGAGATACCTAGTAAGAAGGTCAAGTGACCAATGATGGCTAAAGCGTCGCCGATTGGCTCCGACGTCAAGCGTGAAATCTCTACCTTGTTGTTCCACAACACGGTTCCACTTGTTACACCAATAACAAGTAATTTGAACACCGATTTTAAAAATTCGATCAGTGCTTTCATACTAACGATACGTTTTACACCTTGTAACGGGTTGATCCGATCAAGTTTGGGTTGGATTGATTCTGAACTGAGTAACGCTCCGATTTGCACGAAATTTCCTAAAATTCCGATTACAACAGCTGTCACAAAAAAGGGCGAAACGAGAATACCCATCTGAACCAACATCTCGATCATAATTTCTTGAACGCGTCCTTCTTCGACAGCGACCAGTACCGTCTGCGCACTTAAACCGTCTTCTAGCACCATGACGAATCGTTTCCCTAAGAACGGACCAAAGAAAAATAATACTAAAAACATTCCGAATAACATGAGACTGCTCGTCAAATCAGCAGACTTTGCGACCTGTCCCTTTTTTCTGGAATCATCTCGTTTTTTAGGAGATGCTTTTTCTGTCTTTTCGCCTGCAAAATACTGGAGATCGAGCATTAACTTGTACGTCTTCATCTCAACCTCCTAGTAATTGAATCGCGTCCGACAATACTTCTTGTAATAATGGGACAAATCGAGAAATTCCTGTAATCATCGCACCGGCAAGTAAAAATAAAATGGCGTATCCCATCAATAGCTTGACCGAAAAACCGATTGCAAAAATATTGAACTGCGGAGCTGTTTTTGCTAAAAATCCAAGTGCCAAATCGACTAAGAATAGTGAGACGACTAAGGGCATCGCCATCTGTAAAGCAGTCAACATCGCCATCCCGATGACACGGACGACTAAACTCATCCCCGCCTCGCCCGTCACGCCAATCGGACTGCCTGGCGGAAAAATCTCAAAACTGGTGTAGATACCATCAAGCAAAATCAGATGCATGTCGGAAGCCAGTAAAACAAGTAACGTCAACATATAATAAAAACGGCCAATGATGGGCGATTGACCACCAAACATCGGATCATACGCTGATGCCATCGCAAGACCCATCTGTAAATCGATGATCGATCCGGCAATCTGTGGTGCATACAGTAAAAAACTAGCGAGTAGACCAAGTGCGAGTCCGATGATGACTTCTGTCCCCATCCGAAAAAAGAAATCAATATCATCGACTTGAACGGTTGTCTTGACGGCATAACTTGCAAAATAGGCGAGCCCAGCAGCAATTGCTAGTTTGTGTTGCGCCGGTAATTGCTTGGATGAAAACAAGGGAGCTGCAACAAGAAATCCGACAATTCGACCAAACACAAGTAAAAAGACACTGACAAAGGACAGTAACGTCATTTCCGTGAAACCTCTGCAATCTGTTTAAAAATTTCAATCGTAAACGTCTTCAGTTCTTCCATGATCCATGGTCCAAAAAAGACGAGGGCTAAAAATACCGCAACAATCTTCGGAACAAACGATAACGTCTGTTCTTGGATTTGTGTCGTCGCTTGTAGAATGCTGACAAGAAGGCCAACGACGAGTGAGACGAGCAAGAGCGGGGCTGAGACCTTGAGCAAGGTCCAAACAGCCGAACTGGCTAATTGAATAATCATTTCCTGCGTCATGTCGTCCCCCCTATCGCATGCTGACGAGTAGTGACTCGACAATCAAATGCCAACCATCTACCAAAATGAATAATAATAATTTAAACGGTAACGCAATCATGACCGGTGGTAACATCATCATCCCCATCGACATCAAGACACTCGAGACGACCATATCGATGACGAGAAAAGGAATGAAGATCATGAAACCAATTTGAAAGGCGGTCTTCAACTCGCTAATCGCGTAGGCTGGTACTAATGCGACGAGTGGAATATCTTCCACTTTTTCTGGTTTTTCATAATTTCCGTATTTCAAAAACAACTCTAAGTCATTCGTGCGTGTATACTGCGACATGAATCGTTTCATCGTACCACCGGCCTTATCAAACGCCTCATCTTGACTGATCTTCTCATCCATATACGGTTGTAATGCTGTCGTATTGAGTTCCGTCAAGATAGGGGCCATGACAAATAACGTGATGAACAAAGCCAGTCCAACAAGCAGTTGGTTCGGTGGTGTCTGCTGTGTACCAAGTGCCGAGCGGACAAAGGACAAGACGACGATGACACGGGTAAAACACGTCATTAAAATCAAAAGCGATGGTGCGAGTGACAAAAGTGTCAGTAATATAAGTAACTTAATCGAAGTCGCCGTCCCAGACGGCGTATCCAGTGAAATCAAATTTTCAATCGTCGTCATGAACGTCCTCGATTCTTCTGGAACTGATCCAGCTGTTGCTTAAACGATTCCAGAAACGGAGACGCCGTTGATGTATGTAACTCGTCTTCCGGTAGATCGGTCGTCGATGCCCATTCGGCGTCTTCCTCGATCGTATCGATCAACTCCACGTTCTGACCGACACCGACGACGTAAACCTTACCGTGAACCTTCACGAGCTGAACGGATCGATCTTTGCCAAGCGATATACCACCTAGATGGGAAAGCCTGCTCGACTGACGGACACCTTTCGTCCGTTCATTGATGAAACGGACGGCAACGATAAATCCGCCGATTAAGACTACGAGCGTCACGACGATTTTCACAATCGTGACGACCGTCGATGACCCGCCGACCTGTTGTGTTGTAGGTTCATTCTTCTTGGATGGGTTCAGATTCTCTTCCACTGTTTCAGCACCGACGTGATGTATCAGCAATAACAGGAGCAAACAGGTCAAACAGGTCAGTCTTTTCATGATGAAATGGTTTTCGAAACGGCTTCGAGTACACGATCCGCTTGGAATGGTTTGACGATGAAGTCCTTCGCACCTGCTTGAATGGCATCAATAACCATCGATTGTTGTCCCATCGCGGAACACATGATGACTTTAGCAGCCGGATTAAATGCTTTGATTTCTTTTAAAGCCGAAATACCATCCATTTCCGGCATCGTGATATCCAGTGTGACGAGGTCCGGCGATAACTCTTTATATTTCGAAACAGCTTCACGACCGTTTTCCGCTTCTCCTACAACGTCATATCCATTCTTTGATAAAATTTCCTTAATCATCATTCGCATGAAAGCTGCATCATCTACGATCAAAACTTTTGCACTCATCCTATTTCCTCCTTAGAACATCCGTAGACGTTCTTTTGTATTAACGATCTCTGTAATTCGTACACCGAAGTTTTCTTCGATGACGACGACTTCTCCTGTTGCAATCAACGTATTGTTGACGAATACGTCTACCGGTTCACCGGCTAATTTATCGAGTTCAATGATCGAGCCTTGGGTCAGTTCAAGAATGTCTCGGACTGAACGACGCGTCCGACCAAGCTCAACGGTGACGTTTAATGGAACATCATAAAGCATGCCGATATTTCCAGGTGGACCTTCTGGTTGTACTTCAGAAAACTGACCGAATTGAACAGGGCTGACTCCGACCGGTTCTTTTTTCGGTTCAGGCGGTGCTTCATAACGTGGTTCTGGTTGCGGGCTAGGCACAGGCTGTTCACGCATCGGTTCCGGTTGACTAACCGGTGGTGCTTGAGTAGTTGTCGTACTGGCATTAAATAATTTCTGAATCAACTGTTTTGAAAATTCAAGGGGTGCCAACTGAACGATTTTTGAATCAATCAGTGTCCCGATTTTTAAATCAAACTCGATGATGACCATGCTTTCCCATAACGAGAAGCTGTCGACGATACTTTTTTCTTGTGAGAAATCAAAAATTTCAACCGCTGGCGGTGAAATATCGATGCGCATCGAGAAGACGGTTGACATCGATGTCGCAGCAGCGCCCATCATCTGGTTCATTGCTTCCTGGACCGCAGATAACGCAATCGGCTCCATCTCTAGACTTTCGTCTACAACACCGTCGCCACCCATCATCAGATTGGCAATGACCGAGGCGTCCCGTTGTGTCAAAATCAAGACGTTTTCGCCTTTAAATCCTTCTGTATAACCAACACGAAGGGCAACGTGTGGTATCGGATACCGACTCCGTAACTCTTCCATCGTAATCATCCGGACGTGCGGCGTCGTGATTTCAACTTTTTGATTCAATAAGGCGGACAGGGCTGTCGCGGAGTTTCCAAGCGAGATATTCCCGACTTCTCCTAGCGCATCAATCTCCATGTCGTCCAATTGACTTAACTCATCGGTTGAACTTGTATCGGTTGGTTCTTCAGCCGATGGGGTCCCGCGTAATAACGCATCGATTTCATCTTGCGAAAGCATATCGCTCATGTTATTCCTCCTCAATTCGTTGTAAGACTTGTAAAGCGAGATGCTTCCCATTCAGACCAGGTCGCGCTTTGAACATTTTCCGATCATCGACGAACAATTCAACCGGATCAGATGTACGTGTCTGCAGGGACAGGCAGTCGCCTACCTCGAGGTGTAACAATTCTCCAAACGAAAGTTCCGTCTGGCCGAGCACTGCTTTCAAATCGACGATTGATCCCATCAACTGTGTTTGCATATGTTCAGACTCTTGATTATCGGCTGACTTTCGTTTTTCTTGTTGCATCCAAAAGTGGCTCGATAGTTTCGGAATAATCGGTTCGAGTGTCACGAACGGTAGACAGACGTTGAGCGTCCCGCTCACTTCACCCACCGTCACATAAATCGAGACGAGAATGACCGTCTCATTTGGTGACACAAGTTGAAGAAATTGTGGATTGATCTCTAAGTCGTCATACTCCGCCTCAATCTCCGCAATCGATTCCCAAGCTGCCCCGTACTGGACAAAGGCTCGCTTGAACAATTGTGTCAAGATGCGGGTTTCGATTTCCGTCAGGTTTTCGATTTTATTCATCCCTTCGCCAGGTCCACCAAGTAGTCGGTCAAGCATCGCATAGGCAATGTTCGGGTTGACTTCAAAGATGACCCGTCCGTCTAACGGATGAAGATTCACTAAATTAATCAATGTCATGTTCGGAATCGAATGGATGAATTCATCATACGGTAACTGTTCCACCGTGTTGACCGTAAACTGGACGTATGTTCTAAGTTGTGCTGAGAAATGAGTCGTCAAGACCCGGGCGAATTGTTCATGAATTCGCGTCAGGTTACGCATCTGATCTTTCGAGAATCGTAACGCCCGTTTAAAGTCATAGACTTTGACCCGTCGTTCTTCTTCTTGGCTACGTATTTCCTCGACTTCCATGTCTCCGCTTGAAATGGCTGATAGCAGGGCGTCAATTTCATGTTGTGATAATACTTCGCTCATGCGGCCACCTCACTGGATGATTTTTTTCGTCGTGTAGACACGTTGAACATCGCCTTCTTGCAGGAGTTTTTTAAATTGCCCCCGTAATTTTTCTTCCAGCTTCGCCATGTCTTGTTTCGAATCCAAATCTTGTTTTTTCATCGAAGCGAGATCACCCAAGATAATGTTGTTGATTTGGAATTTACGTAACTCTAGTTCTTCCCGTGTCGCCGCGTCGTCCGTGACGATCGTGAATTGAACGTTTAAAAACCGTTCATCCGCGATATTCGTCGTTAAGTCGTCGGTTTGAAAACTTCGTTCCTCGAGTTCAACGCCGGTCGGTTGTTCGACCTTTGCTTCCGTCGGATCACTCGTCAATAAATATTTCGAAAGCATGTAACCGGCGCCGACCATCATGAGTGCGACGACGATCATGATGAGTGGTAATTTTAATTTACTCTTCTTCTTTTCTTCTGCCATCTTCGAGCCTCCTAGCACTGTTCAAGCCCGTCAAACCGACTTGGCGGTAAAAGTCGATTGTCGCCGCTTTTACCTCTTCTAACGTTTCTTTTACGACATAGGTCTGTCCTCCGACCAACTGGATCGTCGTATCGGGTGTCGATCGGACCGCTTCGATTAAGATTGCATTCAAGACAATCGGTGCTTCACGTAATGTCGTCAGCGTGATCATCGTTTGAGATTGACGAGTTCTTCTAAAATTTGATCGGACGTCGTGATAATCCGT
This sequence comes from Exiguobacterium sp. s128, assembly GCF_018618815.1. Classification (NCBI taxonomy): domain Bacteria; kingdom Bacillati; phylum Bacillota; class Bacilli; order Caryophanales; genus Exiguobacterium; species Exiguobacterium sp. s128. The sequence goes on from NZ_JACSMT010000008.1 coordinate 47,143, forward strand.
GTGTTCGCCTGGAAACCACGTTGGGCGATGATCATTTCCGTGAATTCTTCCGACAAATCGACGTTCGACATTTCGAGTGTTCCGGATGTTAATTGACCAAGACCGTTTGTGCTTGGTGTTCCAGTCGCTGCGATGCCCGAGTTTTGAGAAGCGGCAAACAAGTTTACCCCTGATTTTTCAAGACCACCTGGGTTTGCAAAATTCGCCATCGATACGTAACCAACTCGTTGCAGATTACCTGTTCCATCAACAAATGTGACTAGTCCGTCTTTACCGATCGCTAAGTTTTGGGCTCCCGTCGGAATTTGTAATTTCATATAGCCATTATTTACTTTGTTTGTGATTTGCCCCTGAGCATCGTATTGGTTTGCAGGTAGGTTTGCTTGATCTGCAGGTGGTTGTCCTGGATTAGCAGGCGGTGGATCAGACAATCCTACGAGATAATTTCCATCTCCCGTCACGATGTTTCCTTGAAGATCTGTATAAAAGTTACCAGAACGAGAATAACGTACACCGTCTGCCGTTAAGACTTGATAAAATCCTTCACCTGAAATCCCGACATCAAGCGTTCGCCCAGTATTTTGTAATGCTCCTTGATTATAGACATTATCGACTGTTGACATCGATGCACCAAGTCCTACTTGCTTCGGGTTTGTCCCCCCGACACCTCCACCATTACCTGATGCGGAACCAACAGATTGGTTGACAAGATCCTTAAACGTGACACGGCCTTTTTTATAACCAAACGTATTGACGTTGGCGATGTTATTCCCGACGACATCTAACTTTGTCTGGAAGTTCTTTAACCCACTGATTCCTGAATACATTGAACGTAACATTATTTTTCCTCCTTTGTTTTAATCTCAGTCAATTCGTAGACACTCACACTTTTCCCATTTGATAACTCAGCGACGACGTCTACCCCGTCCCGTTTTACGCTCAGGACGTTTGCCGTTTCTTTAACGGTTGACGATACTTCAGCACCTGTTGCATCTGTTGTCGTGGTCTCCCCTTCGTAACTGACCGCTTTTCCGATCAAGTTACTGTAAGTCAACAATGCTCCTGCATGCTGATTGAGCATCATCGTATCCATCCCTTTCCCAATCGCTTGCATCTGTTCGAGCGAAGAAAATTGCGCCATCTGTGAGATGAACTCCTTGTCTTCCATCGGAGCCGTCGGATCTTGGTTCGATAGCTGGGCGATCAAGATTTTCATGAACATGTCTTTGTCCATCGTATTACTGGATGGCACTTTCGTTTTATCCGGTAATTGGTAAGACGACGCCTCATTTTTGATTGACTCAGTCATCTTCATCCTCCTCTAGTTCTTCCTCGTATGGCACAGGCTCTTCCTGCTGTCGTTCGCGCCGTTCTTGTGGCAATCCTTGTTCAAATTCCTTGACGCTCGATGCGAGCAATCCCGTCTCGACTTTGACGAGTGGTGCTTGTGGTTGAAGCGACGTATGTAACTTTCCAAGTTGTTGGTCCATCAATTGTTTCGCTTGTTCGGTTGCTGCGAATAGCTTGACCGTAAGCAGTCCCTCTTTTCGATCCAACTGAACGACAACCTCGCCTAACTGTTCCGGATACAACCGAATCGACATCCGCGTCGAACCGTCCGCTCCCTTTAAAAAGGGCGCTTGTTTTAAAGCCGCCTCGATTCGTGTTGCCAGTTGTTCATCGACGGTAGGGGGAGTAGCTGAAGTCCGTGAAAGGACTGGTGCTGCGACCGTCAAGCGGTCGAATTTCAATCCATTTAATGATACCGGTTGTTCGTTACCTTTCGGATCAGCGACTACCGGAAGCGACTCGAGTCCTTTTTTAACCGTATTCCATGACTTAGCAGTCACTCCATCTGTTTCAGTTGGAGTAAGAGGTTTGACGATTGGAGTACTGACTACTGGTTTACTCGGATTCGTTAACATGGTTTCAACTGTCGACGGTATCGTTTTCGTAACAAACGATTTTTTTGTATCAGATGGTACATTTGTCACTGTATTAACCGGTACCGCTTGACCGTCCTTTGGCAACCCATTTTCTTTGACTACGCCAAGAACAGAGGATAAGGCAGCTACGATGGTCTGCTGAACAGCCGTCGGGAGCTGTTGAAACAAGTCCATCGCCTGTTCTCCCTGACCTTCTTGCATCGTTTTGATGAACTGGAGCAATTCCGTCGTTTTTTTCGGATCCTGTGTTACGCCTTCTAACTCCGGCTGATCGAGGAGTTGTAATACTTTTTCCGGTTGCACCGTCAACTGGACAATCAAAGCTTTCACTTCGGAATTGTTTGTTGCATCAACCGGTAACACCTGTTGTTCCGGTAATGTGTTTTGAGCTGCCTCAGCCATCGGTTGTACTAAATACTGGAGCAATGAAGCAAAATTCCCGACCCCGTTCACCGGAATGTCTTTCCCGTTTAACTTCGTGACGGGTTTCGCCGTCTGTGCTTGTTGTACATCCATCAAGTTCATCTTATTTACTCACCCCTCATTCGACTGCCAACAGTTGTGTTAACGCGGCTGCTTTTTTAGGATCCATCTTTGCCATGATTGCTGCTTGTTGTTCTGCCTCAATCTTTTGAATGATGGGAACGACCTCTGTCGGACTCAATTCGTTTAAAATGTTTGCCGCGTCTTTTGGTGGCATCTCCGCATAGACATCGGTCACATTCGCCGTCTTTTTCTTTGTTGTGGTTTCATCAGCCGCTACAGCCGGAGTAGCCGGTGTTTTTTTCAAACGGTCCCGTTCCGCAATCAATCGGACGACTTCCTGTTCCTTCGCCTGAATGATATCAGCTTGATCGGTCGTTTTAGTCCGTAATTTTTTAATTTCGGCGTTCGCAAGCTTCAACCGTTGCTCGACGTCCGCATTTTTTGTTGAGGTAACCTGTTGATCTGCTACTTCTTCTGAAGAGAACGGTAAGGAAAAGATCGGTCTCCCATTCGCATAATTTAAAACAAGATAAGCTGTAAATAAGAGCAGCAATAATGGAATAATCAGTAATGGTAAAATCCATTGTTTCGATGATTTTTGATCACTCATGTCGTTTGCCTTCTTCCAAACTGTAATAAGGCCAGTTCATCCATTTGATTTTGTTCCGTCAATGCAAGCGTACGACGGTTTTCCTCTAATTGATTGGACTGAAGTCGCGTGAATTTCTTTTCTTCAATCAACGCTTCTTTTAAGTCGACTTGAGCTCGTTCGTACTGATTTTTGGCTTGTGTCACATACAGTTGTTGCCGTTCGATTTGTTGTTTAACGACATCACGTGCCCGTTCTCGGTATTGGGATGCGAGTAGTTCAACGGCACCTGTTTCGTTTTGCGCTTTCAAAAAAGCTTCATAGCGAATGAGAAGATGGTACAGTTTTTCAACTTCGATTTCATATTGTTTCTTTTTTTCAGCAGTATGTTTTGAAACACGATCCTTCTCCGCCTCCGCTAAAGGGATGATGCGTTCATATATCGTCTTCATACTTGCACCTCCTTAACGGATTGTCGTGATCAAACGACTCATACCTTCTTCAAAATGACTTTTTTCTTCGACACGTTGTTTTAAAAAACCGATTAATTCTGGGTATTTTTCAACAGCCCGGTCAATGTCTGGGTTGGTCCCACTTTTATAAGCCCCGATATTGATTAAATCTTCCGCATCGAGATACGTGGACAATAACTGTCGAAACGTGATCGCACTGTCCTTATGTTCTGTCGAGGTTATCTGATTCATGACCCGACTGATTGAACGCAGGACATGGATGGCAGGATATTGACCTTTATTGGCGAGATTACGGTCGAGTACAAAGTGACCATCTAAAATCCCACGGACGGCATCGGCAATCGGCTCATTCATATCATCTCCGTCGACTAAGACGGTATAAAATGCGGTGATCGAACCTTCTGTCGTTTTCCCACTTCGCTCTAGTAATTGAGGAAGTAAGGCAAACACACTAGGCGTATATCCTTTTGATGCTGGTGGCTCACCAGTCGCTAAACCAATTTCTCGTTGCGCCATCGCAAAACGTGTCACGGAATCCATCATCAGTACGACATTTTTTCCTTGATCTCGGAAGTACTCGGCAATCGCTGTTGCCGTATAGGCTCCTTTTAATCGAACGAGTGGAGGTTGGTCACTGGTCGCTACGACAATGATCGAACGACTCATACCTTCTTCCCCGAGTTCTGCCTCGATAAATTCCTTCACTTCGCGTCCCCGCTCGCCAATCAGGGCGATGACATTGATGTCAGCGGTCGACCGTTTCGCAATCATTCCGAGGAGCGTCGACTTCCCTACGCCGGAACCCGCGAACAGTCCTACACGTTGACCTTGTCCGACCGTCAGCAACCCATCGATGGCTCGAATCCCGGTCGATAAAACTTGATCGATTCGCGGACGATCCAACGGACTAGGAGGTTTGCGGACAATCGAGGTCGTCCGCAAATGCGTCAATGATTCCCCATCTAACGATCGCCCGAGTCCATCCAAGACTTTGCCAATCAAATCATCTCCGACTGGCACATGGAGCGGCTTGCCTGTTGCGATGACGATCGAACCTGGTGCGATTGCCGTCGTTTCACCGTATGGCATCAATAAGACATGTCCTTCTCGAAAACCAACGACTTCTGCCTCGATTTCCTGTCCCCGGTGAATCCGGATCAAACACCGTTCTCCGATTGCGACCGCCGTAGGGCCACGTGATTCAATCATCAAACCAATGACTTGAACGACTTTTCCAGAATGCTGAACCAAGTCTTCCGGGCGAATGTCACGGATGGCTGCCTGCAGTTGTTTTAGCTTATACATCGTGTAACACCTCGGTAAGTTGTTCCAACAAGGTTTGATACCCTGCGGTAAGTCCGCCTGTGATTGCCCCGTTTTCCGAATCGACACGGAAGTCACGTGCTGCGAGTTCCGGGTCAATCCGCAAACTAATCGTCGCGGTACCACCTAAAATCGTATGGAGACGTTCATCTAATAAAACCACGCGTTCAAAGTCTTCGGCAGAAGTATAGACAATCAGTTTTTCACGATCACGAAATTGAAGAATCAACTGATGAATCGTTTGGTAAAGGGCTTCCTCATCCGTGTCGTGCAGCTGTTCCAAAAACTGATGAGTCAGTTGAAGGGCCAGCGCACACAATTCATCTTCCATCATGACTAAACGATCTGAAAACATCTGTTCGAGACGATTCGCAAATTGATTGGTCTCATCAATCCGTTGTTGGTAGTGGTCAAGTCCTGCCTGCTGACCAGATTGAAACCCTTCTTCATATCCACGTTGCCTTGCCTCTTCAAGCGCGGCCATCCGTTCCTGTTCAAAGGCAACACGACGTTTTTGTTCTTGTTGTTCGATCAAGTCCCGTTGTTGTTTCAATCGATTCTGTCCTTCGTTCATCATTTCCTCGTAGGAAACAACCGGTTCTTGATCCACCTCGTGTGTTGACGCCGTCTGATGAAAGATGGTCCGTTGATCACGTTCAAAGACGATTTGGCGTTTAATGACGTTAGACAACGATATCATCTCCTCCACCACGGGCTACGACGATTTCACCCATATCTTCTAGGCGACGAATGATACCGACAATCCGACTTTGTGCTTCTTCGACGTCACGCAACCGGACAGGTCCCATGAACTCCATGTCTTCTTTAAACGATTCGACCATTCGTTGTGACATGTTGCGGTAAACCATCTCTTTGACGTCATCCGAGGATACTTTGAGTGATAATAATAAATCTTCATTGGATACTTCACGGATGATCCGCTGAATGGCGCGCGCATCAAGAGTAACGATATCTTCAAAGACAAACATCCGTTTTTTGATTTCTTCTGCCAGTTCCGGATCCTGGATTTCGAGTGTATCGAGAATCGTCCGTTCCGTCGTCCGGTCTACTCCGTTCAAGACTTGAACGACAGCTTCGATTCCACCAGACTGTGCATAATCTTGCATGCCTGCTTGTGAAAGATTACGTTCAAGAATTTGTTCGACTTCACTAATGATCTCTGGATTCATCCGATCCATCGTCGCAATCCGGCGTGCGACATCGGATTGTGCTTCTGCTGGTAGTTCCGACAGAATTTGTCCCGATTTAGCAGGATCCAAGTGAGCTAACACAAGGGCAATCGTTTGTGGATGTTCGTTTTGAATAAAGTTCAATAACTGTTTTGGGTCTGCCTTACGAGCAAATTCAAACGGTCGTACTTGGAGCGTCGATGTTAATCGGTAAATCAGCTCCATCGCCTTCTCTTCACCGAGTGCCTTTTCAAGGACTGATTTTGCAAATCCGATTCCGCCTTGCGTAATGTAGTTTTGCGCTGTCGCCAATTCATGGAATTCTTCTAACACTTCAAGTTTTTCTTCCGGATCAATCCGTTTCATACTCGAAATTTGTAAGGTCAGCCATTCCATTTCTTCTTCCGACAAGTGTTTGTAGACAGTCGCTGCTACTTCCGGTCCCAGTGAGATCATTAAAATCGCGGCCTTTTCCCGACTGCTCATCTCTAACTTTTTCATTTCATCAATCCTCCGCTAACCATGTGCGTAACAACTTCGCAAATTCATCTGGATTGGATGCGGCAAGCTTTTCAAGCTGTTTCCGTTTAACCGCCCCGTCACTTGTATCTTCCGTTGACAGTTCAGGAATATCTGTTTCGATTGGTGCCCATTCTTCGAGTTCTTCGATTTCTGTCGTGCGACGTCTGCGCATCATCACGAAGATGGTGCCTACTACAACTAATGCTGCAGCACCTAACGCAAACCAGACCCACATCGGTGTCGTTTCTGTCGTCACCGTTTGTTTTGGCGTTTCTGCAAATGGACGTGACATGACGACGACTTTATTCGCAAGTTCTGCATCCGTCAATGTCGTTTTTGCATCTTCTTTCGTAAGCGATGTTCGAATGATCGAATACATCATCGTCTGAAGATCGGTTTGAAGCTGTGGATCAATCTGATTTTGCCCTTTTGGCGGTTCGACGATGACTTGTATTCCTAAGTCACGGATTTCATAAGGGGCACCGGTAATTTGTTTCGTGATCCGATTGACTTCATAGTTGATGATGTCATGCGTTTTTTCGCTTGTATCCCCCGTCGTCCCCGTACCTTCAGGGAAGTTGATCGTCTCGTTTTCACCCGTCCCAGCTGTTCCTTCGTTCGCTGCTCCTGTATAGGCTTCCGCGACCTTCTCAGCTGATGTGACAATTCCTTCGATCTTATCCGGGTCGACAGGTTCGACTAATTTTTGTTCTTCTTGACGTTGTGTGACATCGACATCCGCTGTCACGGATACCAATGCTTTTTGTGGTCCGAGCACCACCGATAACATTTGTTGAATTTGTTTACGTAAATCGTTTTCCGTTGTCTTCTTTAATTGCATTGGATCCGTTCCACCAGCAGTCTGTGCACCTTTACCAGGTTCATAGTATGTGAAGTACTGATCCATGATCGTGATGTTTTCTTCTTTTAGATTCGGAATACTCTTAGCGATTAAGTGGTAAAGCCCTTGGACGGTCTGTTGGTTTAAATCGCTTCCGGCGCTTGACGTCAAGACAACCGAGACGGTAGACGTCTCTTCTTGATCAGATAAGAAAACACTTTTTTCAGGTAGTGTGATCATGACTTTCGCCGCATCGATCCCATTGACTTGTGTAATGAGGTTTTCTAATTCTGTCTGCATCGTGTCTCGTTCTAAAATATTCATTTCCTTATCGGTCGTTCCAAAACCTGCGTTCTCACTGAAAAATGAATAATCGATTTGACCTGATTTTGGAATTCCAGCTGTTGCGAGTTCGACTTTTAAATTTTCTGCGCTTTCTTCCGGTACAAGAATCGTTACACCGTCTGTTCCACTGACGACTTCCGACTTCACACCGTCTTCGTTTAATTTCTCTGTCACTTGACCTGCCTCTTGAGGAGACAACTTCGAGTACAGCGGTGTCATCGTTGGTTTACTGAACCAGATCGCCGCGACCACAATCGCTGCGATTAAAAATAAGACAAGTCCGATGATTGTTGCCTTTTTAGCAAGCGACCATTCCTGCCATGTCGTTTTTAATGCGCCAAAACGCGTTTTTAGTCCTTCATTCATTAAACATCTCCCACGCTTTCCTCAACAATCACAGTTGCATACGCATCATTTCTTGGTATGCCTCGATGCCCTTGTTCCGGACTTCGATAGCGAGTTGCATAGAAAGCGATGCTTCTTCTGTTTTGATCATGATGTTATGTAAGTCGGTTGTTTTGCCGGTCGCAAGATCCACTCGTGCTTGTGAGGAAGCTTGTTGTGCATCATTCAAGCCGTTCATGGCTTGGCTTAGTACTTCACTAAAGTCACTGGGTGTCGTTTTCGCCACCGATTGTGAAGGTAATACCATCTGCATACTTTGGATTGGTTGAATCGCCATTATGACATCTCCTCATTACTTCCCGATTTCCATCGCTTTGACTAACATTGCTTTTGTTGCGTTTAACGCCGTGATGTTGGCTTCATATGAACGGGTCGCCCCCATCATATCCACCATTTCCTTTAATAGATCGACATTCGGCATTTTGACGTATCCTAAGTCATCGGCATCCGGATGGTTTGGGTTGTACTCTAATTTGAACGGTTCTTGGTCTTTTCGAATCTCACTGACCGTCACACCGTTCCCCGTTTCTTTTAAAACCGCTAATTTTCGTGCGTATGGTTGCCATTCACCGTCGACGAGTTCACCACGTGTCGTCTGCGCATTGGCGATATTGGCTGAAACAGTGTCTAATCGTAGACGTTGCGCCGTCAGCCCTGTAGCAGATGTATGAAATCCAGAAAACATACTCATTGTTTAACGTCCTCCTCGGATGACCGATTGAATGCCGGAAAATTTCCGGTTCAATTGCTCGACCAGTGCTTCGTACTCAATTTGATTGCGTGATAATTCAGACATCTCAAGGTCAATATCGACACCATTTCCATCGTTACGCATCGCAGATGATTGTTCAACGATGCTACCGGAAGAACCAATCGTCGCATGTCGTTTTAAACTCATCTTCATTTCCGAATCCAACATATCTCCAAACACAACACGTTTTGATTTATATCCGGGTGTATCAACATTCGCAATATTTGCTGAAATTACTTTTTGAGCTGCGACTGTCCGATCGACAGCCTGTGTCATCGTTGCATAATCTGAACCAAGCCAGTTCATCTTTCAACCTCCACTCTGATTTATATGATAAAACGTAGTATTATACCGTAAGCGATTAGTAACATATCTGAAATAATTGAAACAAATAGGTCAATGTTTGAAAAGAAGTTTTTTGTAAAAGAGGGGAATGAGATGTTAATTTTACGCTTTTTAAACCCTTTTTTTATAAAAATGATAAATAATACCTATAAAAATAAGAAGACCTAGTAGTTTACTAGGTCTTCTTCATAATTCTAACAATTTCTATTTTAGTTTGATTTAATTCGCTCTAACTCGTAGAGGAAATTGTCATTTAAGATTTTGATGTACGTCCCTTTCATCCCAAGCGAACGTGACTCGATGACGCCGGCACTTTCCAGTTTACGGAGTGCATTGACGATGACGGAACGCGTGATTCCGACACGATCTGCAATTTTTGAAGCAACAAGCAATCCTTCGTTTCCATCTAATTCTTCGAAGATATGCTCGATCGCTTCGAGTTCCGAATACGATAACGAATTGATCGCCATTTGAACGACGGCTTTTTTTCGCGCCTTGTCTTCTGCTTCATGAGCTTTCTCACGTAAGATTTCCATCCCGACGACAGTTGCCCCGTATTCAGCAAGGACTAAGTCTTCTTCGTTGAAATCTTCCATCATTCGCCCAAGAACAAGTGTCCCTAAACGTTCTCCGCCACCGATGATGGGAACGATCGTCGTTTTTGACGTTTCGAACATGTCTCGGTTATCGATCGGGAACGCGGTGTGTTCACTATCAATCGCAATGTTTGCCGTTGTTTCCGTGACATTGAATAATTTTTTTGTATAGTCTTCCGGGAATTGACGTTCTTCGAGGAATCCACGAATCCGTGCATTCTCGATTTGTTGTTTAATTGCAATCCCTAATAACTTTCCACGACGGCTGACGATAAAGGTGTTCGACTCCATGACTTCACTTAACCGGTCCGCCATGACCTTAAAGTCGACATGTGTGCTTGCTTCTTGTTGTAACATCGTGTTGAGCTTTCGTGTTTTTGCCAGTAAATTCATGATTTTCTTCCTCCACTTATAAGATGAACTGACTTAAGTCACGATCATCTGCTACTTTTCCGACGCGGTCCATGACATATTGTGGTGTAATGGTCACGTCTGTTTCTGGCATCTCTGCCGCTTCAAACGATAATTCTTCTAAAACTCGTTCCATGATGGTATATAGACGGCGCGCCCCAATATTGTCTGTTTCATCATTTACTTGCGCTGCAATCCGGGCGATTTGACGAATCGCATCGTCTGTAAACGTGACATGGACTTGCTCAGCACCAAGTAATGCCTTATATTGCTTCAGTAACGCCTGATTGGGCTCCGTCAAAATCTTGACGAAGTCGTCTTCCGTCAAGCTATCGAGTTCAACACGAATCGGAAAACGTCCTTGCAATTCCGGAATCAAATCAGATGGTTTCGCCATATGAAACGCACCGGCTGCAATGAACAACATATGATCCGTCTTGACAGGGCCATATTTCGTGACGACCGTCGAACCTTCGACGATGGGTAAGATGTCGCGTTGTACCCCTTCACGGGACACACCAGCACTGTCTTGTCCTTTTGTTGCGATTTTATCGATTTCATCAACAAAGATGATGCCCATCTGTTCGGCGCGACGAACGGCTTCATCATGCACTTCATTTAAATCAAGTAACCGTTCTGCTTCTTCTGCCGTCAAAATCGGCCGTGCTTCTTTGACCGTCAACTGACGTTTTTTTGTTTTTTTCGGCATGACTTGCCCGAGCATATCTTGTAGGTTTGCAAGACCTTCCATTCCTTGTTGCCCGGAAAATAAGTCCATTTGGCGTTCTTCGATGTCGACATCAATCATGCGGTCTTCTAGTTGACCTTGGAATAATTGTTGACGAATCACCGAACGATCCGCTGTATCATTTGCCGTTTCTTGTTCCGGTGGCTTTTGATTCCCACCAAACAACATTTCAAAGGGATTTCCTCCACCAAGTCCTGCTGATGATTTTTTCCCGACTAATGCATCGACGATTCGTTCATTGGCAACGGCTTCAGCACGCTCTTTAAGGGCTTCCTTTTTTTCATCTTTTACAAGACGAAGGGATGCTTCCACCAAGTCACGGACCATCGATTCGACATCACGTCCGACATAACCGACTTCGGTAAATTTAGTCGCCTCAATCTTGACGAAGGGAGCTCGAACCAGTTTCGCGAGCCGACGTGCGATTTCGGTTTTCCCTACGCCAGTCGGTCCGATCATCAAGATATTTTTGGGTGTCACTTCATCACGTAAACTTGGTTCTAGTAACTGTCGACGATAACGGTTCCGAAGGGCAATCGCAACGGCTCGTTTCGCATCGGCTTGACCAATGACGTGTTCATTTAGTTTCTCTACGATTTGTCTCGGTGTCAATTCATGCATCTGCACTTCCTCCGATCGTCTCTAAAATGACTTGGTCATTCGTGAACACACATAACTCTCCAGCTGTCTCAAGCGCCGCACGAGCGATTTCCTCAGCTGTCATGTGTCCTGCATGCCGTGCTAACGCACGACCCGCAGCAAGGGCATAGTTTCCACCTGAGCCAATGGCTAAGATTCCATCATCCGGTTCAATCACTTCCCCGTTTCCTGAAACGAGCAGTAGATGCGTTCCATCCATGACAAGCAATAACGCTTCGAGTTGACGTAACATTTTATCGCCACGCCATTCTTTAGCCAGTTCAACGGCGGCTCGTTGCAAATTCCCATTATACATTTCAAGTTTGGCTTCAAATTTTTCAAACAGTGTAAACGCATCGGCCACACTTCCGGCAAATCCGGCAATCACTTTCCCACCATAGAGACGTCGTACTTTTTTCGCACTTTTCTTCATGATGACTTGATTTCCGAAGGTCACCTGTCCATCACCGCTCATCGCAGATTGACCGTTATGTTGAATGGCAAAAATCGTCGTTGCATGAAACATTCTGTTTCCTCCCTTAGGCACGCGGGTGCGCTTGCTGATAAACATGACGAAGACGTTCCGTCGTGACATGTGTGTACTGTCCTGTTGTGGATAATGAAGCATGACCCAACAATTCTTGTACTGCTCGTAAGTCTGCTCCACGTTCAAGAAGATCTGTCGCGAAGCTATGTCGTAAAGCATGCGGTGTGACATGTTTCGATAGAAGCGGATCACCCTTTTTTAAAATCTTTCGAATCCCATCCGTCGTCAGGCGGCGACCTGACCGTGAAAGAAATATCGCTTGTTCTTCGACTTCAAACGGTTGCCGCTCCTCTAAATAAAGACGTAGCGCTTTTCTCGCAAACGATCCGATGGGTGTAATCCGTTCTTTCCTGCCTTTTCCGTACACGTGAACGTACTCTAAATCTGGATCCAAATCCTTTACATTCAATCCGGCTAATTCACTTACACGCATGCCTGTCGCATACAGCAACTCAATCAAGGCGACATTACGGGCACCAAATGCATCCGTCGTCCGAAATGCTTCCAAAAAACGTTCGTATTCAGAAGGTACTAGAAATGTCGGTAACGTCTGCACACGTTTTGGCGCCTTTAATCCTTCAAATGGATTGATCTCATCCGTATCACGCGTCACAAAACGTCCGAACTGTTTTAAACAGGAGACTTTTTGAGCGATTGTTGATTTAGAGGCTTTTTGATCATAAAGGGCAAACAAATAACGCCGTGCAGTTGCCAATTCAATCGATCTCAACTGATGATCGAGGCAAAAAGCGGCGTATTGTCGAAGTGTTTGATCATAAGAACGGCCCGTATTTGGAGATAATTGACGTTCGATGTGTACATACCGCAAAAAAGATTTTCGCAGTACGTCAAACTCTGAGTCTACTCCCATCTGTGAGCCCCCTTCTACCCATTTCATACTCGAATCGCCCTTAGCATAGCACACCGGAAGTAGTCTGACAATAGACCAAAAATCGGAAAAATAACAAAATTATCACGCTTTTATGACAAATTAAGAAATGGGAGAAAAGAACGCTAAATCGCGCCTTCTCCCCCATCTTGCCTTACATATCGGTAAAGTCTTTGATTGCTTCTAATGCACGTTCTGCAAAAAGCGCATACTTGTCTGGTTTTCTCATCCGTCCGGTCTGCCCGACAAGTGCTGGAACGAGTCCGAAGTTCGCATTCATCGGTTGGAAGTTCTTTCCTTCCGTCGTCGTGATGTAATGAGCCATCGCTCCCATCATCGTCTCTTTCGGGAAAGCAATCGGTTCTGCCTCATTCACGAGACGAGCCGCATTGATTCCTGCCGTCAAGCCGGATGCCGCCGACTCAACGTATCCTTCGACCCCTGTCATCTGACCGGCAAAGAACAGATCGTGGCGTGTCCGTGTCTGGTAGGTCGGTTGCAATAAGTTTGGCGAATTGACAAACGTATTTCGATGCATGACACCGTAACGGACGATTTCTGCATTTTCAAGCCCTGGAATCAAACGAATGATTCGTTTTTGTTCGCCCCACTTCAAGTGGGTTTGGAAGCCAACTAAGTTGAACAACGTTCCCGCTGAGTTATCTTGGCGAAGTTGAACGACCGCATACGGACGCTCTCCGGTCTTAGGATCTTCAAGCCCAACCGGCTTCATCGGTCCGAATAAAAGTGTCTTCGGTCCGCGTGTCGCCAGTACTTCAAACGGCATACATCCTTCGAAGTAGATTTCCTTCTCGAATTCTTTTAACGGAACGACTTCCGCTTGAATCAACTCATTGTGGAAATGCGTAAACTCTTCTTCCGTCATCGGACAGTTCAAGTACGCGGCTTCTCCTTTATCATAACGTGACTTTAAATACACTTTATCGCGGTCAATCGTATCACCGTCAAGAATCGGTGCTGCTGCGTCGAAGAAATAGAGATAATCTTCACCTGTAAACTGTTTTAATGATTCCGATAACGCAGCACTCGTCAAAGGTCCTGTCGCGACGATCGTTGGTCCATCTGGAATCGCTTCAAGCTCCTCATGATGAACGGTGACATTCGGATGATTTTTTAATGTATCTGTCACATACCCTGCAAAATCATGTCGGTCGACGGCAAGTGCACCACCTGCTGGCACACTCGCAAGGTCCGCTGCCTTCATGATGAGCGAGTCGAGTTGACGCATCTCTTCTTTTAATACCCCGACTGCATTCGTCAGTTGATTCGCCCGAAGGGAATTCGAACAGACGAGTTCTGCAAATTGGTCCGTATGGTGAGCAGGTGTCTGCTTTACTGGTCGCATTTCATATAAATCTACTTGAACGCCACGCTTCGCAAGTTGCCATGCTGCTTCAGAACCTGCGAGTCCGGCTCCGATCACGGTTACTCGTTTCACCGGTCATTCCTCCTCTTGCTCCTGATCGATGCGTGTTTCATGATGTCCGCAAGACGTACATTCTACTTTCACACCGTTCTTGATTTTCTTTTGTACCATCATACTGCTACAGACCGGACAAGGTTCTTCGACCGGCTTATCCCATGAGACGAACTCACATTCCGGATAATTGGAACACCCGTAGAAGAGGCGTCCTTTTTTACTCCGTCGTTCAACGATTTCACCTGTCCCACATGTCGGACACTTCACACCAATCTCGACTTGAATCGGTTTTGTGTTGCGACATTCCGGGAAGTTTGAGCACGCCATGAACTTACCGTAACGCCCCATCTTGATGACCATCGCATGGCCACAGACTTCACAATCTTCCCCTGCTGGCTCATCTTTGATTTCAATCTTCTCGATTTCAGCTTCTGCTCGAGTCAACCGTTTTGCAAACGATTTATAAATCGGATCGACGACTTCTGTCCACTGCATGTCACCTTTTTCAATGGCATCGAGTAAAGCTTCCATGTCGGCCGTAAACTGGACGGTGATGAACTCCTGGAAATAATCACTGATCATATCAATGACAAGTTCACCAAGTTCCGTCGGCAAGAATTTTTTCTCTTCCAGCGTGACATACCCGCGTTTTTGAATCGTATCGAGTGTCGGGGCATACGTCGACGGTCGACCGATCCCAAGTTCTTCCATCGACCGGACGAGACGCGCCTCCGTATAACGGGGTGGCGGTTGCGTAAAGTGTTGTTTTGGTTCGATGGTTTCTTGTTGCAACACTTCTCCATCGTCAAGCGGTGGCAACAATCCGTCTTTGACATCTGTTACTGCTTCATCATCCGTATCCTCGATGTATACTTTCATGAATCCTGCGAACTTGACCGTCGAACCGTTCGCGCGGAACATCACATCATTTGAGAGAAGGTCGACTTTGACTGTATCTAAAATCGCCGGTGCCATTTGGCTTGCGACGAACCGTTCCCAAATCAATTTGTATAATCGGAATTGATCACGCGAGAGATACGATTTGACGAGTTGCGGATCGCGCATCGTCGAAGTCGGACGAACAGCTTCGTGGGCATCCTGCGAATTCGCTGCTTTTTTCTCTTTTCGTTTTTCAACCGCGATGTATTCTTTTCCGTACGCATTTTCAATGAATCCATGTGCTTCGACGTTCGCTGTTTCAGATGTCCGTGTCGAGTCTGTCCGCATATACGTAATCAGACCGACCGTCCCTTCTTTTCCAAGCTCGATTCCTTCATATAATTGCTGAGCAATCATCATCGTCTTCTTCGCCCGGAAATTTAACTTACGTGCTGCTTCTTGCTGAAGGGAACTCGTCGTGAACGGCAATGCTGGATTACGGCGACGTTCTTTTTTCGTCACGGAATCAACCGTAAACGATTGCGACAGTTTAGCCAACACTTCGTTGACCTCTTCTTCCGAGTGTAATTCACGTTTTTTCCCATCAATCCCATAAAAGTTTGCTTCTAACTTTTCACCGTTCGCATCTAACTCTAATTTGATCGTCCAATATTCTTCTGGTAAAAAGGCATTGATTTCCTGCTCGCGATCGATGATCATCTTCACGGCAACGGATTGAACGCGTCCTGCAGACAATCCTTTTTTGATTTTTTTCCAAAGTAACGGACTCATGCTATAACCAACTAGACGGTCCAAGATACGCCGTGCCTGTTGTGCATCGACAAGATCATAGTTGATCTTGCGGGGTCTCTTGAACGAATCTTTGATGGCATCTTTTGTGATTTCATTAAAGACGACCCGACATTCCGTCGACTCATCGACGCCGAGGGCTTTCGCTAAGTGCCATGCGATTGCTTCCCCTTCACGGTCGGGGTCGGCCGCGAGATAAATTTTTTGTGCTTTTTTAGCGGCCGTTTTTAATTCTTTTAAAACCGGTCCTTTACCACGAATCGTAATATACTTTGGTTCATAGTCATGTTCTACGTCAACACCCATTTGGCTTTTTGGCAAATCGATGACATGCCCCATCGAAGCTTTCACGGTATAGTTCGAACCGAGATAACGTTTGATGGTTTTTGCCTTTGCAGGTGATTCGACAATTACTAGATATTTTGCCATTACAATCGCTCCCTATTAGAGGCGTACTCGTATTTTAATCTCACTTATCATAGTAGTCTCGATTCCCATTTGTCAACGTTCATCAAGATACTTTTTGAAACTTCTTCTGGATTTAAGAGTGGAATCGCACCTTCAGCAATCAATTGATTTGTTCCTTGAAAGTGTTTTTCCGTCGGACAACCGGGTATACAATACACGTCCTTACCTTGTTCTAGAGCATGGCCTGCCGTGTTCATCGTCCCGCTTTTACGCGCCGCTTCGACAATGATCAATCCTGAAGATAATCCAGAAATGATTCGATTCCGTTCTAGAAATTGATGTTTGTGAACAGGCGTCACAGCAGGATATTCAGACAATAGAAGTCCCATTTGTTGAATACGATGAAATAACGTCGTGTGTTGCTTCGGATAAAAGCGATCAAATCCGTTTGCCAAAACAGCAATCGTCGCTTGATGATGTTTGAGGGAAAGACGATGGACGAGGGAATCGATCCCAATCGCACCACCAGATACTGTGACAAAAGGTGATTGAAAAAACGGTCGTAAAAAGGACAGCCGTTTTGGGTGGGAGGTGGAGGGATCACGACTACCGATGATACTGATCATCGGTTGCTCGAGTAACGAAGGATTACCTAGAAAGAACAATCCATAGACAGGTTGAGGAATCTGAAGTAGGTGCATTGGAAAATATGGATCTCCTGGGACGAGGAGGTTCGTTGGGACTTGATCCAATTGTAAGGCTTGCTGATATCGGTTTTTGATTGCTCGGGAAACAGGTAAATCCTCTACCGGTAAAAGACCATACCGTTCGATCAAGACAACGATTGAATACGGAACCCGGCAAGTCGCAAAACGTGCATACAGTTCTCTGTTCATCCATTACGCTCCTTTTATATAGAAGAAAGCCGTCCTGAATAAATCAGGACAGCTGACATCTTGTTTAGTTTACAGTCGAACCTGTGACACACGCATCATAGATACCAACTTCTTTGATGACACGAATCAAGGTCTCACCAATGATGGCTGGTGTTTCTGCAACTTCAATTCCATTTGCACGAAGTGTTTTAATCTTTTCAGCAGCAGTTCCTTTGCCACCTGAGATGATAGCACCGGCATGACCCATCCGTTTTCCTTCAGGTGCCGTTTGTCCACCGATGAACCCGATGACAGGTTTCGTCATGTTGGCTTTGACCCACTCAGCCGCTTCTTCTTCCGCCGTTCCACCGATTTCACCGAGCATGATGACTGCTTTTGTTTCTGGATCTTCATTAAACGCTTTGAGCGTATCGATGAAGTCCGTTCCGTTGACAGGATCGCCACCGATTCCGACTGCTGTCGATTGACCAATTCCTGCCGTCGTCAATTGGTGAACAGCTTCATACGTCAACGTTCCAGAACGTGACACGATTCCGACATGACCTGGCGTATGAATGTATCCTGGCATGATACCGAGCTTCGCAACGCCTGGCGTGATGACACCAGGACAGTTTGGTCCGATCAGACGAACCGGTTTGCCATCTAGGTAACGTTTCACTTTGACCATATCAAGGACTGGAATACCTTCCGTGATACAGATGATCAATGCGATGTTGGCATCGGCTGCCTCCATGATTGCATCGGCTGCGAATGCAGGTGGTACATAGATGATCGATGCATTGGCATCTGTTTTTTCGACAGCTTGTGCGACTGTATCGAATACCGGTACACCTAATACTTCCGTTCCACCCTTACCAGGTGTCACACCACCTACGAGATTTGTTCCGTATTCAATCATTTGTTCACCGTGGAACATCCCTTGATTTCCTGTGATTCCTTGAATGATGACTTTTGTCGATTCATTTACCCAAATACTCATCCTTAGCTCCCCCTTACTTCACGAGCGCAGCAATTTTTTCTGCGCCGTCTGCCATTGATGTAGCTGCTGTAATCGCTAGACCTGAATCTTTGAGAATTTGTTTCCCTGCGTCGACGTTTGTCCCTTCTAGACGAACGACGAGCGGTAGTTCTAAGCCAACCTCTTTTGTTGCTGCAACGATACCTTCTGCAATGACGTCACACTTCATGATCCCACCGAAGATGTTGACGAAGATTCCTTTGACATTTTCGTCAGATAGAATCAATTTGAATGCTTCTGTTACTTTTTCTTTAGTCGCTCCGCCGCCGACATCAAGGAAGTTTGCTGGATCACCACTAAAGTGTTTAATGATATCCATCGTCGCCATTGCAAGACCGGCACCGTTGACGAGACATCCGATGTTCCCATCAAGTGCGATATAGTTTAAGTCATTTTTAGAGGCTTCGACTTCACGTGGATCTTCTTCTGATTCATCACGAAGTGCGACGACATCTGGATGACGGTAAAGTGCGTTTGAATCAAAGTTGAGTTTTGCATCAAGCGCCAAGACATCACCATCTTTGGTTGTGACGAGTGGATTGATTTCAGCGATTGAACAATCCTTATCGACGAAGAACGTGTACAATTTCGTCACCATACCAACAAATTTATTGACCAGCTTAACGGGAACACCCATCGCAAAGGCGAGTTTACGCGCTTGGAATGCTTGGAGACCTACTGCCGGATCAACGACTTCTTTGATGATTTTTTCTGGCGTTGCTTCTGCTACTTCTTCAATATCCATTCCGCCTTCACTTGAACCCATGATGACGACACGACCTGTTACACGGTCGAGGACGATCCCGAGATAATACTCTTTATCAATCGCACAACCTTCTTCAACAAGAAGACGTTGGATGACTTTACCTTCTGGACCTGTTTGATGCGTGACGAGTGTTTTGCCGAGTAACTCTGTCGCGAATTCCTTCACTTCTTCTTGCGATTTAGCCAATTTAACACCACCGGCTTTACCGCGACCCCCTGCGTGAATCTGTGCTTTTACGACTTTGATCGGACCTGACAATTGTTCTGCTGCATCGACTGCCTCTTCGACCGTAAACGCTGCAATTCCGTTCGGAACGGGTACACCGTATGAACGAAGTAACTCTTTTGCCTGATATTCATGTACATTCATGAAAAAATCCCCCTTAACCCCTTTAGTTTCGGCTCTTTCATTGTAGTTAAAATTGGAAGCGCTGTCTATCGTTATCGACCGAAAGCATTTATTTCTTCGAAATTCCTGTTTGATCAAGCTGATATAAAAAGGCGAATAACTCGGCGATGACACCATACAACTCGTTTGGAATTTGTTCGGATACTTGCACCGCATCAAGTAATGTGACGAGCGTCGCATCTTCACGGATCGGTATACCATGTTGTAAAGCCTCTTCGAGTATTCGTTCCGCGACCCGTTCGGATCCTTTAGCGACGACCTTCGGAGCTTGCATCTGTTCTTCGTAAGACAAGGCGATGGCTTTTTTCATATCTGATAATCCACCCTCCCATTTCGATCGGTTGGTTGAAAAGAAACCCGTTCTTTTTCCGATTCCACTTGTTCAAACCGGATCAATGTATACCCTTGATCGTGCAACCGTTGTTCAATGACCGGTTGGTAGATCGACATGAACATCGCAATTCGTTCATCCGGATGAAAAACGGAAATCGCGATTTTCCGATCTGTGATCAATAAATCCAATGCGATTTCGCCGATCTTCGGCAATTTTAAGTAAAACGCAATGCGCGCATGATCCGGGTTAAATTCTTTTTGATCAAACGGTGCTTCCATCGTGACATCCACTTCTTCGAATGGACCAAACTGCGGTAATTGAAACAAAAAAATACCACGTCCCGTTTCGTTTGTTGCCTGGATGACTTGTTGACTCAATACATGGTCACTTGTTTTGCGATCAAGTTGGCCTTCCGTCGTGCCATCCGCCGCTCGAGCAAGTTGAACCAACTCGATGATGGTCTGCTTGAGTACAGGACCTGAACCATCCATGACTTTTTGACCGAGTTGTTGCAACAATTCTCGTGTCGTTTGCGGGATGGACTCGCTCGGAAAATGAGATAGGCGGTCAAAGACCGGCAACGTCACAGCTTTACTCGGCGCCGCCTCTTGGGAGACGATTTTTAAGACGGGTTGTCCCTCTGTACTCGTGACTGTGAACCGATAGGTCGCTCCTTCTTTTAACTCAGCCGTCGTTCCCGCCGTCAAGACACGCTGACCGACCTGTAACTCCATCAACCCGTCCGGAAGTAACTTCAATACCTTCCCGATGACATTTGCTCCTTCACGTAACGGCTGATTGGTTGGATCGATGATTTTAAACGGTAATAGGGCACGATGCTCAATCTGCATGAAAATTCATCTCCTAGCGTCTAGAGTCGGTCTAGGACCGGTTTAAATGTTTTTCGATGAATCGGTGTCACTCCGATCGTGTCGAGCGCCTGAAGGTGTTGTGCCGTTCCATAACCGGCATGTTGTTCAAAACCGTACTCCGGATAGAGTTGTGCATACTCCGCCATCATCGCATCTCGTGTTTCTTTTGCGATGACGCTAGCTGCCGCTATCGAAATGCTGCGGGCATCTCCCTTGATCAAAGATTCTTGCGGAAGATCCACGTCAAGTGCCATCGCGTCCACTAACAAAGCGTCCGGCTTCAGCACAGCGACGGCTTGTTGCATCGCTTGTTTCGATGCTTGATAGATATTGATCCGGTCAATCTCTTCCGGTTCGATGATTCCGATGGCAATTTCTGCGACGTCTTGAATATGTTGGTACGCAACCATTCGTTGTTTTTTCGAGAGCTGTTTCGAATCGGTCAAACCGGGATGGTAAAAGCCATCTGGCAGTATGACGGCCGCCGCGACGACGGGACCCGCTAACGGTCCCCGACCGACTTCATCCACACCGGCGATCCGTTTATATCCTTCTGCTTGATAACGTGCTTCGAAGATGGAACGTTCCTGGAACTGGATCCGTTGTTGTTCTTCGGTTACCAGGCGTCGTTCCGCCTGGTTCAGAGCACTGACGACGCCTTTTCGTGCATCTTCAGCAAACTTCACTTTTAGTTTTTCGAATTCCATTCGAGATATCCCTGCTAATTGTGTTTTGATTTCATTGATATTCATACGACCCTCCTTTTGAAAAAAGCTTGGAATTCTCATCTTGAGAAGTCCAAGCATGTCTTATTCGGTTACTGTCGCCCACTCTTCGACGGTTTCAAGCGTGACCCGACCAATTTTCTCCGTCCGTAGCTCATGGAGCAACATTTCGCTCGTCCGTTCAAAGTCGACATATCCACTCGTCACGAAACCACGTTTCTTCCCGACGGCTTCCAACACATCGACGGCTTCTCCTGTCACTTCATCTAAACGATAGCGTGCTTTTAATTGCTCCGGATAACGTGTTTTGAGCTCACGCATCGCAAACAAGGCGATATCATCGATGTTCAAGATATCATCCTTGATGGCACCTGTCGCCGCCAGACGGTATCCAACCATCTGATCGTCGAACTTCGGCCAGAGGATCCCTGGCGTATCGAGCAATTCCATCTCACCCGTTTTCATCTTGATCCATTGTTGTCGTTTCGTCACACCGGGACGGTCACCTGTAATCGCAATATTCCGTCCTGCTAGTCGGTTGATCAAGGTTGATTTTCCGACGTTCGGAATCCCAATGATCAAGGCCCGAATCGCACTTGGATTTCGACCTTTGTCACGCATCCGATCATGTTTGTCTTTCATCAGACGTAGTGCTCCTTCATGAATCTGACCAAGCCCTTTGTTGTGTTTTGCATCCACAGCAACGACATCAACACCGTCTTTTCGTAATGCCTTCATCCACTGTTCCGTCAAACGAGCATCTGCCATATCCGATTTATTTAAGACGATCAGACGCGGTTTTCCTGCCGTAATCTGTTCGACCATCGGGTTACGACTCGACATCGGTAATCGGGCATCCACCAATTCGATGACGACATCGATTAATTTTAACTTTTCCATGACTTCACGCCGTGCTTTCGCCATGTGTCCTGGGAACCATTGTATTGTCATATCTTCCACCTCAAGTTTTCATATTGCTTGGACTGCTAATAATGAACTTCTTCTATATCGTATATCACTGATATACGTCCTGTTCGAGAGAAACGATCCATTCTCTAGTATACGCAACTTGACGAAAGAAAAGAAGTCTGTCTGAAAACGAACAAAAAACGAAGTCCACCGAAGTGAACTCCGCCGATTTGGTTTTCACTTCGCTGATTCAATCAACAGACCGGACATCGTTAAACGGATAAAAGACAAAGTTCGTTGTTCCAACAATCTGTTCTTCCTCCACAAACCCGATGTCGCGGCTGTCTTTCGAGTTTTGACGATTATCTCCCATCACAAACACTTTCCCTTTTGGGACGGTCACCTCTGCTGTTTTTTCTTCCAGCGTAAAGTCCTCTGTTAACGGAACACCATTCATTTGTGCCTTGAATTCATTCAGATAAGGTTCTTCGACTTTTTTATCGTTGACATATAACGTATCATCTTTGTAATACATCGTATCACCAGGAACTGCGATCACACGTTTGATATAATCCCGTGTTTCCGTCGCATGGAACACGACGATATCTCCACGTTCCGGTTCATTAAAGTAATAGGGAACCTTATTGACGATCATTCGATCCGAATTGTGTAACGTCGGCATCATCGATTCACCATCAACGATCACCGGTACGAATAAAAACGTTCGGATGATGAACGCAATTACAAGCGCCACGACGAGCGCCTTGACCCAGCTAAATAACTCCTTCACGCGTTCCACTCCTTCAACTCAATCTCTTGCCTAAATCCAGTATACGCATAAACGATAAAAAAAAGAAGCTTGTCCGGAGACAAGCCACTTTTTCACATGATTAACGACGAATCTCTTTAATACGAGCCGCTTTACCACGAAGGTTACGGAGGTAGTAAAGTTTCGCACGACGGACTTTACCGTAACGAACGACTTCGATTTGCGCTACACGTGGTGAGTGAAGCGGGAATGCACGCTCTACGCCAACTCCGTAAGAAATCTTACGAACTGTAAACGTTTCGCTGATGCCGCCACCGTGACGTTTGATGACTACGCCTTCGAAAAGCTGGATCCGCTCACGCGTTCCCTCGACGACTTTAACGTGGACGCGGACTGTATCACCAGGACGGAATGCAGGGACGTCTGACTTGATTTGTTCTTGTGTAATTTCACGGAACAATTGTTGTGTGTTCATGAATGATTTCTCCTTTTTTCACCAATGTTCGTATCTTCATTTGCCTGAGGCATCCAACAGCGGAACATCGTTAATAGGTGGCTTTTGCCACATGTTCTAACTTATCATAGTTTCAGTCGTTTGACAATCCTGAAATTGACTGCAAATACTGACGATCGCTCGCAGAAAGTACGACATGTTCCAATAAATCCGGTCTCCGTTCAAAGGTCCGTTTCAACGATTGTTGCCGACGCCACGTTTCAATCCGGGCATGGTTACCGGACAATAAGACGTCTGGCACCATAAGTCCTCTAAAGTTTGCCGGACGGGTATAATGCGGATATTCAAGCAGTCCCGTTGAAAAGGAATCCTCCTCGTGACTCGCTGACTTACCAAGTACGTCCGGTAATAGACGAACGGTCGCGTCAATCATCGTCATCGCCGCGAGTTCCCCCCCGGTCAAGACGAAATCACCTAGGGATACCTCATCTGTGACCAATTCATCATGGATTCGTTGATCAAATCCTTCATAATGACCACATAAAAAGACGAGTTCCGTTTCTTCGGACCATTCTTCCGCCAACCGTTGATCAAATCGTCGACCGGTGGGGGTCAAGGCGATGATCCGTCGCTTCGCTTCAGGAAGGGAAGCGACCGCATCAAAAATTGGTTGTGGTGTCAGTAACATGCCAGCTCCCCCACCGTATGGGGCATCATCGACACGACCATGACGATTCGCCGAGAAGTCTCGGAAATTGATTGTCTCGAGCTCGATTTGTTTCTCTGCTTGGGCACGGGCAACGATCGAATGATTCAATGCCGTAAACATTTCCGGAAACAAGGTCAAGACGGTGATTTTCATCCCTCGATCAATCCCGGTAATGGTGTGATCTGAATCCGTTTGGCCTTTACGTCGATCGAAGCGACGACTTGTTCAATATACGGAATCAAGACGTCTTTTTTCCCGGGACGTTTGATCGTCCAGACATCATTCGCACCCGTCTCTAAAATCTCCGAGATGATCCCAATTTCATCTTCCCCGTCAAAGACCGTGCACCCAATGATTTCATGATAATAATATTCATGTTCTCCGAGTTCCTGCAAGGCTTCCGGTTGTACATACAATTTTAAGCCTTTGTACTTCTCGACGTCATTGATATGGTGCATGTCTTTAAACGTTACCATAATGAATTGTTTATGTTTCCGGTAACTCGTGATTGTAAATGGGACGTAAGCTCCATTCACTTCTAAAAATACTTCATTTCCGACTTTAAATCGTTGTTCCGGAAAATCCGTACTCGCCAGAAGTTTCAGTTCCCCTTTTAATCCGTGGGTATTGGCAATCTTCGCGACTTCTAACCATTCCATCCGTATCACTTCCTTCTTCAAAATATCCCGTTCTCATTATTTCGCCATAGAAAAAGGAGGTAAGCTTTCGCTCACCTCCAATCGTCTTACTTCGCGAGTTTCGCGTTGTGGAATTTCTCCATGATACCAGCTTTTGAGAAGAGGTTACGAACTGTGTCTGAAGGTTTCGCACCTTCAGCGAGCCATTTAAGAGCAAGCTCTTCGTTAAGTTTTACTTCTGCTTCTGGTTTAGCAACCGGGTTGTAGTATCCGATTTGCTCGATGAAACGACCATCACGTGGTGCACGTGAGTCTGCTACTACCACACGGTAGAAAGGTGATTTGTTTGCGCCCATGCGCTTAAGACGAATTTTAACTGCCATTCGTAAGTCCCTCCAAGTAATAAATAATTTTTTCGTTTAGTCAAATTGACAACTTCATTAGTATACAACGTTACAGCAAAAGAGAAAAGACTTTTAGAAGAATGGGAGGCCAAAGCCGCCTTTCTTTTTTCCTTTGCCCATTTGGCCGGAGAATTGTTTCATCATCTTCCGCATGTCTTCAAATTGCTTGATCAATCGGTTCACTTCTTGAATGCTACGACCACTGCCGCGCGCAATCCGCTTCCGACGACTTGCATTGAGGATTTCCGGTTCAGTTCGCTCTCGTTTCGTCATCGATTGAATAATCGCTTCGACGTACACAAGTTGCTTTTCATCGATTTGGGCATTTTTCAAACCCTTCATCTTTCCTTTACCGGCACCCGGAATCATTCCTAACAACTCATCCAAAGGACCCATCTGTTTCACTTGCTGCAACTGCTCGATAAAATCGTCAAACGTAAACGATGCATCGCGCATCTTGCCTTCGAGTTCCTTGGCGCGGGTAGCGTCCATTTGAAACTCTGCTTTTTCAATCAGCGTCAGCATATCTCCCATACCGAGAATTCGTGACGCCATCCGCTCGGGGTAAAATGGCTCGATAGCGTCTAGCTTCTCTCCAAGACCGACGAATTTAATCGGTGCTCCGGTGACTGCCTTGATGGAGAGCGCTGCTCCGCCTCGAGTATCTCCGTCGAGTTTCGTCAAGATGACGCCTGTTACGCCCAGCTTTTCATTAAAGCTTTCTGCCACATTGACTGCATCCTGACCCGTCATCGAATCCACAACAAGGAATATTTCATTTGGTTTGGCGATTTCTTTCACATCAACAAGTTCCTGCATGAGGTCCTCATCGATATGTAAGCGTCCCGCCGTATCGATCAACACGATATCGTGGTGATGCTCTTTTGCATAGTCGAGTGCGCCAGTCACAATCTCTTGCGGACTCACCTGATCTCCCATTGAGAAAACAGGTAGTTCGAGTTGTTTCCCTAACGTCTCAAGCTGTTTGATCGCAGCCGGCCGGTAAATATCCGCTGCAACAAGCAGTGGACTGCGATTTTGTTTCTTCCGTAAATGATTCGCCAGTTTCCCGGTCGTCGTCGTCTTACCTGCCCCTTGTAACCCTGTCATCATGATGACAGTGGGAGGACGGTTCGATAACGTTAAGGGTGAAACTTCTGATCCCATCAGTTTTGTCAATTCGTCATGGACGATTTTGACAACTTGCTGGCCGGGTGTGAGGGACGTCATGACATCTTGTCCGACGGCACGTTCCTTCACATCATTTACGAATTGTTTGACGACTTTGAAGTTGACGTCAGCTTCTAATAACGCAAGGCGAACCTCACGCATCATTTCCTTTACGTCCGCTTCAGAAATCTTACCTTTGCCTCGCATTTTAGCAAGACTGGCTTGAAGCCGTTCCGATAATCCTTCGAATGCCATGAAAATGCCCCCTACTCTAATTGCTCAAGTGCCGTAATGGTCACGAGAGCTTCGCTCGGAAGGTCAAGTTGCTTCAACTGGTCGAGGAGTAACTTTCTTTGTTCATATTTTTTGAACAAAGCGAGCCGCTCTTCGTATTGTTCGAGCATCGCTTCCGTACGTTTTATGTTGTCGTAGACTGCTTGTCGGCTGACTTCAAACTCATCGGCGATTTCACCTAACGAAAAGTCATCTAAATAATAAAGTGACATATAATTTCGTTGTTTTGGCGTCAACAGCTCCTGATAAAAGTCAATCAGATAATTCATCCGGTTCGTTTTATCAAGTGTCATCCGAGCACCTCCACGGTTGTTAAGTGAAATTCCTTTACAGATAGTATAGTACAGCCCTCACAGTGTGTTGTCAAGTTTTTTTCTTTACAAGGAAATCGAGGTCAGTCCTCTTCTCGGACTTCGTCGACTGTTTCTTTTTCCTCAAAGACATCCCCGAATAATCCATAGACAAATTGTTCCGCATCGAACGGTTGCAAGTCATCAATCTTTTCACCAAGACCTACAAATTTCACGGGGAGATTCAATTCATTTTTGATAGCTAGTACGATTCCGCCTTTAGCGGTCCCATCCAATTTCGTCAACACGATGCCACTGACATCAGTTGCTTGTTTAAATGCCTTCGCCTGAACCATCGCATTTTGTCCTGTCGTCGCGTCTAATGCCAACAACACTTCGTGTGGCGCGCCCGGGATTTCACGTTCGATGACCCGTTTGACTTTCTCCAGTTCATTCATCAAGTTGACTTTGTTTTGGAGGCGTCCGGCCGTATCACAAATCAAGACATCGATTTTTCGTGCCTTGGCTGCTTGGACAGCATCATAGATGACAGCCGCCGGATCCGAGCCCTCACCTTGGCGGATGACCGGAACACCGGAACGTTCGCCCCAGACCTGAAGTTGATCAATCGCTCCCGCACGGAACGTATCCCCTGCTGCGAGCATGACTGTTTTCCCTTCCTGTTTAAGACGGTTCGCCAGTTTGCCGATCGTTGTCGTTTTTCCGACACCGTTGACACCAACAAATAAAATGACATTCAGCTCATGACTGAGATCAAGTTCCGTCTCTTCCTCTTCGATCAACATGTTAGCGACGACTTCAACGAGCACATCGCGGACTTCTTTTGAATCTTTGACGTTTCTTCGTTTGACTTCGATTTTTAATTTCTCCACCAGATCCATCGTCGTCGTGACACCAACATCCGCCTGAATCAATACTTCTTCCAACTCTTCAAAAAATTCTTCATCCACTTCCCGGAAGCGGTACACTAAATCATTGACCGCACTTGCTAATCCGTCCCGTGTTTTCGTCAGACCTTCGGTGAACTTCGATGTCACTTCTTGGGTCGACGTCGTCAGACGGTCTTTTAATTTTTTAAAGAAACTCATTATTTTATCCCCTTTGATTCTACTTCTTCACTTAACGTCCGTCGTGCTTCCTCCAGTTTAACGGATAACACTTCTGAAATGCCGTTTTGTTGCATCGTGACGCCATACAGGACGTCGGCTGATTCCATCGTTCCTTTTCGGTGCGTGATGATGATGAATTGTGTGTCTCGGGCTAACTGATGCACAAATTCTCCGAACCGGGCGACGTTTGCTTCGTCGAGTGCCGCTTCGACCTCATCAAGGACACAGAATGGGACCGGTCTTGTTTTTAAGATGGCAAATAATAAGGCAATCGCCGTTAATGCCCGTTCGCCTCCTGATAACAGAGACAAGTTCTGCAACTTTTTCCCGGGTGGTTTCGCTACGATGTCAATCCCACTCGTCAGTAAATCTGTTGGGTCGACTAAGATCAAATCTGCTTCTCCACCACCAAACAGTTCCCGGAACGTTTCGCGAAAATGTTCCCGTACGCTCGTGTAGGTCTGTTTGAACAGACGAATCACTTCCCGGTCCATCTCGTCGATGACGGCATAGAGATCCGTTTTTGCACTGACAAGATCGTCACGTTGCGTCGACAAGAATGTAAAGCGTTGGTCAACTTCTGCAAACTCTTCAATCGCCCCTAGATTGACGATCCCGATTTCTTCGAGTTGCCGTTTGAGCAAATGTAGTTCTTCCTTTGCTTCTTCAAACGGAATCGTCAACGGTTCCATCAAGTCGACGACTAAGCCCATCTCCTCGAGCAGCTCGTGACGGGTCTCAAGACGCGTACTGAGTCGCCCTTGAGCCAGCCGGGCCTGATCGAGACGTTGTGTCGTCACCTGTTGATCTTCCTTGAGTTTGGCTTCTTGCATCCGAAGTAATCGTAACGCTTCCGTCGCCTGTTGAATTTGTTTCGTCACGGTCGTCAGTTTTTCCTCGACCGTCACCTGTTCGTGTTGCATCTGGACCTGTTCCGCATGTAAGGCTTCGATTTTTGCTTCGTCGAATCCTTCTGAGACATGTTTCAAATCACGTCGTTTATGACTACGCTCTAATTTGGCATGACTTAACGTCTCTTGCATCCGTTCGACCTCACGGCTCGCTTGTTCTTTTGTCATGCTGACCGTACGTTCCTCTAATAAGGCTTCTGCCTGTTGTTGTTTTAATTCTTCCACCGCCACCGCGCCACGCGATTGGGCTTCTTTTAGTTGATCGATCGTTTGCCGGAGCTCTGCTTGACGTTTCGTCAAACGTTCGATGTCTGATTCAGATACCTTGATGATCTTTTTCGCTTCCGTCGCTTGCTCGACGAGACGATGGAGCTGACCATCGTGAACCGATAATTCTGAATCTGTGACCGCCAAACTCCGTTTAGCATCTGTGAAGGCCTCGCGGACGATTTCTAATTCCGTTTGGACTGCTTGGATCTCACGCCCGGTATCAGCAAGCGTCTGGACCGACTCTTTCAGCGTGGATGTCAGATCGTCCCGGCGACGTTCTTGTTCTTTAATGACGGCTTGTCCCTGTTTTAATCCAGTTTGCAGTTCTTCTAATTCACGCGATTGGCTAAACAGCGGAGTCCCTTTTTTCCGACTCCCACCAGTCATCGATCCACCGACGTTTACGACGTCGCCGTCTAATGTCACGATTCGGTAACGGTGACCCGTCGCACGCGCAATCCCATTCGCTTGTTCTAGTGTTTCGACGACTACCGTCGTCCCTAACAAGTTCTGTTTCAAGTGAACGAATTCTTCCCGTGTCGTCACAAGGTCACTTGCGACACCTAAATACCCTGACATCGAGGATAAGTTCGTCTGAACGGATGGACTCAGTTCACGACGTTGAATCGAACCAAGCGGCATGAACGTTGCCCGCCCGGCATTGAGACGACGTAATTCTTGAATCAATTTTCGTCCCGTCGCATCTGTATCGACTACGACGTTTTGCATCGCACCACCTAATGCCGTCTCAATCGCCGCTTCGTATCGTGCTGGTACGGTAATCAGCTCTGCGACGGCCCCGTGAATACCCGGTATTCGATCCCGTTGTTTCAATACCATTTTAACGGCCCCGAAATAGCCGCTGTAATCGGCTTTGACCGACTCTAGAAATTCAATTCGATCTTCTGTTTTATCTCGGCGTCGATATAAGTCGATGATCGATTGTTCCATTTGCCCAATCGTCTCTTGTTGCTGACGGTGTGTCGTCTGCAGGGCCTGTTCTTCTTGACGCAATCTATCTAGACGGTGTCGCAATTGCTCGACTTGGTCTGCCAACCGTAATGTTTCGGCTTCATAGGTCGAGCGGGCTGTTTGTTTCGTCCCTACATTTGCCGAAAAACTTGTTTGTTGTTCTTCCGCTTGCAGAAGGTCTTGTTTCGCTCGTTGATACGCATTTGTGGTCGCAGCCAACTGACTTGCCACTTCAAACGCTTCTGAACGTAACGATTCCGCTTCTTTTTCGAAATCACGATCGGAATACGATACAGCCGCATCTGCTGCTTCCCGTCTTTTGACAGCCGCGAGATACGATTGATCCGTTTCCTGCTGCTGACGAATCGCGACTTGCACTTCCTGTTCAATCCGTTCGACACGTTGGTCAGACTGTGCTACTTCTTGTTCGAGACGTCGTTTCATCTCAGTCCCGTGTTTTTCTCGTTCTTTCGCAAGATTCAATGCCCCTTGAATTTCGACGAGTTGCGTTGACACATGGCGTAATCGTTCTTGCATCTCCGTCTCGAGTCGACGAACGGCTTCAAGATTCGTTTCCTGCGTTTCCCGTGTCGCGACGGTCGCCTGATAGCGTTCCTGCTCTGTCGTCAATTGTTGCTGGCACGATTCGATTTCTCGTGTCACGTCCGTGATTTGTGTCGTATACTGTTCGATCTCGGTTGCGAGGATCCCACGTTCGAGAACATCAAAACGTTCACGTGCGATCAAAAACTCTTTTGCTAAGGCTGCTTGTTCCCGTAATGGTTCGATTCGACCCCCTAATTCAAACAAGATATCGTCGACACGCGACAGATTGGTTTCTGTATCCGTCAGTTTCCGTTCCGCTTGTTTTTTTCGATGACGATACTTCAGCACACCCGCTGCCTCTTCGATGACCGAACGACGTTCTTCCGGTTTTCCGGAAATCACTTGTTCGACCCGCCCTTGTCCGATGATCGCAAATGCATCACGCGACAGACCGGTATCCATAAATAAGTCGAGGACATCTTTGAGACGACACGGTTTTTTATTTAAGAAATAATCACTATCCCCATTTCGACTGACACGGCGTGTCACATTGATTTCCTGATAAGGCAATGCGACCGTCCCTGACTCGTTGTCGAGAACGAGCGTCACTTCGGCAAATTGTTTTCGATGTTCCGATACACTTCCAGCAAAGATGACATCTTCCATCTTCGCTCCGCGTAATGATTTAGCTGATTGCTCACCGAGCACCCAGCGCACTGCATCCGATATATTCGACTTTCCGCTACCATTTGGTCCGACGACGGCCGTGACTCCTGGAAGGAAGTCGAGCTCCGTCCGACTTGCAAATGACTTGAAGCCGTTGATTTCAATTCGTTTTAAGTACATCTTGACCACCCATATGTTTAAATTTCTTTTAATTTTCTTTTAGTTTACCATAGCCGAAAGGTCTACAAAATGGTAGCTTTTATGGTAACGTTAAGTATAAAGAGATGAAGAGGAGATTTTAACGACATGACGATTGAACAAATGATTGAGGCAATTTTGGATAAATTGAATATTATCAACAAAGGGGTCATCAAGGCTGAACAGTTCGACGGTACAAAAAATGACGACTTAAAAGAGATTTATGACTTCGTCATGATGCGGGAATCGTTGTCACTTGCAGAAGTCGATGCGATTGTCGACGAATTAAAATCTTTGAAAACCGTCTGAAGGTGACACAAGAAAAGGCATTCCATGTCAAAATGGATGCCTTTTTTTGTTTACAGACTATTTTTTAACACAAGCAACGCCTGTTTGGCAGCTTGTTGTTCTGCTTCTTTTTTGGAACGACCCGTTCCGATCCCTTCTAACTTGTCAGACACATGGACCCGTGAAATAAATTCGCGACTATGGGCCGGACCACGTTCTTCGATGATTTCATATTCAATCTGTCCAAGACCGACCCGTTGGATGGCTTCTTGGAGCTGACTTTTGAAATCTGTTTGTTCTTCAAAAAAACCAGATGCCACTTTCGGAAAAACCGCTTCGGCGAGGAATCGTTCTGCTGCATCGATTCCTTGGTCAAGATACAAGGCACCGATAAAGGCTTCGAACACATCCGCAAGTAATGCCGGACGATTTCTACCACCTGTCAGTTCCTCCCCTTTACCAAGTAGAATCATTTCAGAAAATTGGTAATGATTCGCGAACTGGACGAGTGACGGCTCACAGACGATTGCCGCACGCAGCTTTGTTAATTCCCCCTCGGAACGTTCCGGATAGTGTTGAAACAGATATCGCGAGACTGTCAGTTCTAGCACCGCATCCCCTAAAAATTCGAGACGCTCATTGTCACCGTCTGATTCTCGTTGCTCATTGACAAACGACGAGTGGGTGAAAGCCTGTTTTAACAGATCGACATTTGAAAAATGAATGTCCAACCGTGTTTGTAAGTCGTCAAACTTTTGTTCGATTTGAGCTAATGCCCGTGAGTCTTTTCGCCGTTTTACATAAGGTCCTTTGCGGACACGACGTCCTTTTGGATTCGTCATAATGCCTCCTAAACAGCTAAATCCCACCGCAAATACCACGGTGGGTCTAGCCTGATGATTTAGACTTGTGTTTCGATGTAGCTTACGACATCGCCAACCGTCTTCAAGTTTTCTGCTTGGTCATCTTCGATTGTGATTTCGAACTTGTCTTCGAGATCCATGACGAGTTCCATCACTTCAAGTGAATCGGCACCAAGATCGTCTTTAAACGATTTGTCGAGTGTGATTTCACTTTGTTCTTTCCCTAATTTTTCTGCGATTGCTTCTTGTACGTCTACTAAAATTTGTTCTTTTGTCATTTGAAAATCCCTCCATGAGTTGAGTATATAAGATGATTGCCGATTTGGCAAAGTACTACCACAGTTATGAATTACATCGTCATGCCGCCATCAACCGCCAAGGTTTGGCCAGTGATGTAACGGGCGTTGTCTGAAGCAATGAAGCTGACTAAGGAAGCGATCTCTTCCGTCTGCCCAAATCGTTTTAACGGGATTTGACCAAGTGTTTGATTCCGTTGTTCCTCGGTCAATTCGTCCGTCATATCCGTTTCGATGAACCCCGGGCAAATCGCGTTTGCCGTGACCCCTTTACTTGCCAGTTCACGTGCGACCGACTTCGTAAAACCGATCAATCCTGCTTTCGCCGCGACATAATTGGCTTGACCCGGATTCCCCGTGATGCCGACAACCGACGCGATGTTGATGATTCGGCCACTCGATTTTAGAAGTGGTCGCGTCGCCGCTTGTGTGACGAGGAATGCACCTTTTAAGTTCGTGTTCAAGACGGCATCAAAGTCGGCTTCTTTCATCCGCATCAATAAACCGTCGCGTGTGATGCCGGCATTATTGACGACACAGTCAAGCTGTCCATACGTATCGAGCGTCGTCTTCAGCAACCCTTTGACTTGCTCCGCATCGGCGACGTCCGCCTGGACCGCGATGGCTTCACCACCTGAAGTGACGATTGCCGATACGACTTCTTCTGCTTTTTGCGTATTTCCGGCATAGTTGATGACGACTCGGAAACCATCCGCCGCCAGACGTTTTGCAATCGCAGCGCCGATACCGCGTGATGCACCTGTTACGAGGGCTACCTTATTCAACGAATCGCCTCCGCTTCTAGTTGCTCAAGCGTCGTGATGCTGACGATCTTGACATCTTTTTTGATACGTTTGACGAGTCCACTAAGTGGTGAAGACGGACCAAATTCGATGAACGTATCCGCGCCTTCTGCAATCAGCTTTTCAACACATGCCTCAAAACGAACTGGCGAATACAATTGTTGGACGAGTAGACGAATGAGTTCTTCCGGCTGATCGTGGAAATCGTTATCGACATTCGAGATGAACTTCGTTTTTGCTGCTTGGAAAGGCGAAGAGACCAGGATGTCTTCAAAACGAGGTGCGAACGGTGTCATCAATGAAGAATGGAATGCACCGGATACATCAAGTGGCAAGACACGTTTCGCACCGAGTTCTTTTAATTTCGCTGTCGCTGTCTCAACGGCTGCGACTTGTCCCGAAATCACGAATTGTCCCGGACAGTTATAATTGGCGATTTGTACGATTTCTCCCGTCGCTGCAATTGATTCAATTGCATGATGGGCTGCCTCTACATCATCCAAGCCGATGACAGCTGCCATCGTTCCGCCTTTGACTCGATTCATTAAGTTCCCGCGTTCCCGAACAAGGTAAACCGCTTCACTCGCTGTCAAAACCGACGCCGCAACGAGGGCACTGTACTCTCCGACACTATGTCCGAGTACGAAGTCTGGCCGATGACCAAGTGCCGCATAACGGTTCGCAAGTAATGTGCTGTGTGCGACGATCGCAGGTTGTGCGATTTCCGTCGATTTCAAGTCGTCTTTTGTCCCCGTCGTCAGTAAATCCGTCAAATCAAGACCGATACGTGTACCAAGATCCATTAACGCTTGACGTGTCTCGTCCTGTTGAACGAGTGTTTGTCCCATTCCTGGCATTTGTGAGCCTTGACCAGGGAACATCCAAACCGTTTTACCCATCCGTCTCACCCCTTTAGATTTCTTTTGTCGCCTTTGCCTCGATGATTTTTGAGACCACTTGTTGCTCGACCATCTGTTCTGCTTGTGCCAGCGCACGACTGAACGCATAGGCGTTACTCGATCCGTGTGCTTTAATCACAGGCGCAGCAATTCCGAACAATCCGGCTCCGCCATATTCTTCGTAGGCGAGGAGTTGTTTCATCTTCTTTAACTTTGGCTTTAAAATGAACGCAGCAATTTTTGAACTGAGTGAACTCATGAACTGTTCCTTCATCATCCCCATGATCATGCTAGCAGCCCCTTCTGTACTTTTCAAAAGGGTGTTTCCAGCAAAACCTTCTGTCACGATGACATCCACATCCCCACTCATCGCGTCTCGCGCTTCGATATTTCCTACAAAATGAATCGGCGCTGTCTCAAGTAATGGATAGGTCTCTTTCGTCAATGCATTCCCTTTGCCGGCTTCTGAGCCGATATTCAGCAATCCGACTTTCGGTCGATCGATTCCTCTTACTTGTTCTGCGTAGACAGAGCCCATGATTGCGTAATCGAGCAAATGTTCTGCTTTCGCATCCGGGTTGGCACCGACATCTAAGATGACGACACCTTTTCCGTTTCGTGTCGGGAACGTCGGCGCAAGTGCCGGACGGTCAATCCCTTCGATCCGACCAATCACAAACAATCCGGCTGTCATGAGTGCTCCCGTATTGCCTGCTGAAATCAAGGCATCTGCCTCTTTTGATTTCACCAGGTTTGCAGCCACTACGAGTGAGCTGTCTTTTTTTCGCCGGATGGCACGGACCGGTTCGTCTTCTCCGGTAATGACAGAGGGGGCATGAACAATCGTCACCCGCGGATCTTTGATGTCATATGAACGCAATTTCAACTCATCTCCGACTAAGCGAATCTCGAGTTGTTGTTTGGGACGTTCTGCTAAAAATTGAACGACTCCTTCTACGATGGCGCGGGGAGCATGGTCGCCCCCCATCGCGTCTACTGCTAAAATCATCTGGACTCCTCCTTACTGCTCCGATACACGGTGAATTCACCGATGAACACACACTCATCGCCAACAAAACTTTCGACGCTGATGTCGGACCGTCCATCTTGACGATGAGAACTGACGAAGGCTTTCGCCACGACACGTTCTCCCACGTGAACGGACCGGGTGAACTGGACATTGGCTTTTGTCGTCAATGCCAGTTCATCATCAATCAACGCGATCGCAAGTGAATTGGCTTGCGCAAATAAAATATGTCCTCGCGCGATGGCATTTCGGCTAAACGCATGTTCCGGTAGAATTTCTAAGATCGAAATCGCCGATGTATCGAGTTTCAGGTCAATCATATCACCAATGACTTCATTTTCAGTTAACGTACGCACATCATCCAGTCGTTCCGTCGCAACATGTTTAATCCGTTCGCGTAATTCTGGAATCTTCATCTCCATCCGATCCAATCGGATCGTCTGGATGCTGACGTTGAAACGTGTTGCTAACGCTTCATCGGTGATGAACGGATTTTGTTCAATTGTATGCTGTAGTTCAGTTTGTCGTTCTTTTTTAGGTACCCGCATGTACGTTCCTCCCACAAGAAGGATGACCACCATTATTACCTGGTACTAATAGTAGTATATATCCCTTGTTGTTCACTTTCAAGTATTATTCAATTCTTTCTCCGTCAAGCAAACCTTGTTGCTCGATATACCGTCTTAAGACGGCATACTCGGGGTGTTGCCAAAAGGCATCCGATCGGAGCAAACGGACAGCATCATTTCGAGCCGTTTCCATGACTTGAATATCAAGTGCTGGATCGGTCAAAATAAACCGTGGCAATCCACTTTGTTCTGTTCCAAAAAAATTACCGGCACCCCGTAACTCTAAATCTTTTTCCGCTAACTTAAAGCCGTCATTCGTTTCCGTCATCGTTTTGATCCGTTCTTTCCCCGTATCCGAGGAAGGATCCGCAATCAAGATACAAAAAGATTGAGCGGCACCGCGACCGACACGGCCACGTAGCTGATGTAGTTGAGCCAAACCAAACCGTTCCGCATCATAAATGACGATGATTGAGGCATTCGGAACGTTGACCCCCACTTCGACAACCGTCGTCGAGACGAGAAGTTGAACGTGATTGTCTTTAAACGCCTGCATGACGTCCTCTTTTTCCGACGAACTGAGGCGTCCATGCATCAGACCGACCCGATGCGTCGAAAAACGTTCGGTTAACAGATGATGCAGTTCAATCGCATTTTGTACATCAAGCGACTCAGATTCCTCAATCAATGGCGTGATGATGTAAGCTTGATGACCGAGCAGCAATTCTTTTTCGACAAACCCAAACACACGATCGATTTGTTCCGGTTTAGCCCAATACGTCTCGATTTCTTTTCTTCCTGCTGGCATCTCGTCAATGATTGAAACATCCATATCGCCGAACACGGAAATCGCTAGCGTCCGTGGAATCGGTGTTGCCGTCATGTAAAGAACATCCGCTTGCTCGGCTTTCGCCCGAAGTCGTTTCCGTTGTTCGACCCCAAAACGGTGTTGTTCATCCGTGATGACAAGATGGAGATTTTGAAAGACGACGGTATCTTGAATCAAGGCATGTGTCCCGACCAAAACATCGATTTCTCCTTGTCGCAAAGCTTCTAGCAACAGCAGACGATTTTTCCCTTTGACCGAACTCGTCAATAATCCAACCTTGATTCCGAGCGGTTCCAGTAAGGGCGCTAAGGATGAGGCATGTTGTTCCGCTAGAATTTCCGTCGGTACCATCAAGGCTCCTTGTTTATTTGCACGGACCGTCGCAAATAAGGCGATGGCGGCCACGACCGTCTTCCCACTCCCGACGTCCCCTTGGAGCAGACGATTCATTCGTTCTGACCGATGCATATCCGCTAGTATTTCCTCCGTCACACGTTGTTGGGCACCGGTTAACGGAAACGGTAGCCGGTTGATGAACTGGTCAATCTCTTGTTGAAAGAGCGGTAAGGCGATGCCTTGTCCTTTTCGTTTTCCCAGGCGAAGTGTCTGTAACTTCAGTTGAAAATAGAGACATTCTTCATAGACATAACTCCGCCGGGCCGTCGTGAGATCCTGACGGGTCACCGGAAAGTGTAGTCGTCTCAACATCGTCATCCGGTCCAGTAACCGGTATGTAGTCCGAATCGGATCCGGAACCCGTTCTTCTAAGGACACACTTTCCGCAAAGGCCAATTCGACGACGCGGCGAAACGTCTTCATCCGCATATCACCTTTCAACGAATAGACAGGCGTCAATTCGCCTTCAATCGCCCCGAACTGAAGCTCCGTCGCTGAAATCGTCATCCGGTGTAAATCCCATTTCCCGCTGACCGTCACTTCTTCTCCCAGTTTCAATTGTTCCTTGTAAAAGGCACGATTAAACATCGTCACCGTGACGCTGTACCGTTCTTCGACTAGCAACCGGAACGTCAAGCGGTTTTTCCCTTTTCCATAGTAACGAACGAGCGCTTCTGATTGTACTTGTCCGGTAAATTTGACTTTGTCTTCATGAATCGCTTCCGTCAAACTGCCGGTCACAAAATCGTCATAACGAAACGGGACGTGCTCGAGCACGTCCGCAATCGTCAGGATATCCATTTCTTCTAGTTTCCGGGCTAAATCACGCCCGACTCCCTTTAGTTCTGTTACCTTACTTAATGGATTCATTCGATAACTCTCCAAAAATCTTCGATTCGAGCCAGCGCCCGGTCGGTGTGTTCGCGAGCCCACCTTTTGCCGTCTCACGTAACGCTGACGGCATCATTTGTCCGATCTCATACATCGCCCCGATTACTTCGTCGCAAGGAATCCGTGACGTGATTCCGGCTAACGCCATATCAGCAGCAACAAGAGCATTTGCGCCCCCCATCGCATTCCGCTTCACACACGGTACTTCAACAAGTCCTGCCACTGGGTCGCAGACGAGTCCGAGCATGTTTTTTAGAGCGATCGCAAAGGCATGGGCTGATTGATCCGGTGTCCCTCCCGCCATTTCAACGATTGCAGCAGCAGCCATCGCCGTTGCCGAACCGACCTCTGCCTGGCACCCTCCGGCCGCACCGGAAATCGAGGCATTGTTGGCA
Organism: Exiguobacterium sp. s128; assembly: GCF_018618815.1. NCBI lineage: Bacteria > Bacillati > Bacillota > Bacilli > Caryophanales > Exiguobacterium > Exiguobacterium sp. s128. The sequence continues at coordinate 86,332 of NZ_JACSMT010000008.1, forward strand.
ACCACGAATCCAAACGCTCCGGATGTGAATAAAAAGCGTAACATCTGTTCTCGACTTGGATTCAAACGTTCTCTCACCGCAAACAACGTCCCGGGGACAACACCCGCACTACCGGCTGTTGGAGTCGCGCAAATTTTCCCCATCGCCGCGTTGACTTCATTTGTTCCAATCGCCTTACTGACTGCATCCAGCAATAAATCACCAGACAATCCTTTGCCACTCGCCCGATACCGTTGTAGCAACACGGCGTCGCCCCCCGTCAGACCGGTAACGGATTCAACACCGTCACCTGTCAACGAACGTTCAACTGCCGCTTCCATCACTTCGAGATTCCGTTCCATCATGCCCAACACTTCGTCCCGTTCTAAATGACGGACCGTCATTTCCTGCTCAATCATGATTTCTGAAATCGGTACATTTTTATCCATCGCAAGTGCGACGAGTTCTTTTACGGATTTAAACATCTCTTCACTCTCCCATCATGACAGAACGTTCCACTTGTGGTAACCGATTGATTTCTTCGAGTACAGCGCTTGGCATCCGATCATCAATTTCAATCGCCATCAAGGCCTGTTTCCCTTTTTCGTGTCGCGAGACTTCCATGTGTCCGATATTGATTTCATAATCTGCCAAGATACTAGTCACGGCTGCAATCGCTCCGAAGCGATCATGATGCAACACGACTAAGGCAGGTCCACCACCGGATAGGCGTAACGGTACCCCATTCAGTTCGGTAATCTCAATCGTGCCCCCACCAATCGAAATCCCGACGAGTTCAAACTCTGCTTGCCCATCGGTCAGATGGACACGTGCTGTATTCGGGTGATCCGTCAACGCTTCACTCGTCTCAAAATGAATCCGAATCCCTTTTTGTTCCGCAATCTTAATCGATTCGGGAATCCGATCATCAAACGTATCGTACCCCAATACCCCTCCGATAATCGCGACGTCCGTTCCGTGTCCCCGATACGTATCTGCAAATGACCCATAAAATGTAATTGTAATATCTGTTGGTAACTCCCCAAATAATTTCCCCGCCATCAAGCCAATTCGTGCTGCCCCCGCCGTATGCGAACTGGATGGTCCGACCATGATCGGACCGATGATATCAAATACACTCCGGTACTTCATCTTATTTCCCCCTCTCGTTTAAAAACAAAAATCCCACCTCTATTATCGCAGATGGTGGGATGTGTGAAAAGGTACGTTCACGTTTTATATTATTCGACGCTTAAAATATAAGAATAAAGTGGTTGTTTCCCGTCGTGGACTTCTACTTCCGCTTCTGGATTAACCGATTCGATATACGCAACGAGTTCGTCCACTTCCGTTTGCGTTACCCCTTCGCCAAACAACACGGTAATGATCTCATCGTCTTCCGTGACGAGGATATCAACCAATTTTTTGACGGCTCCAAGGCTCGAGTGATCCGTTGCGATGATTTGTTTTTCCGCAATCGCCATATGATCATCTTTTTTAATCTCAATGCCGTCGATGCTCGTGTCGCGAACCGCATACGTTACTTGACCTGACTTGACCGCGGCGATCGCATCCATCATATGACGTTCGTTTTCTTCGACCGTCGCTTCCGGATTGTAGACGATTGTCGCTGCTAATCCTTGGGGAACGGTCTTCGATTTGACGACCGTCACACCACAAGACGCAACCGATGCCGCTTGTTCTGCCGCCATGATGATGTTTGAGTTGTTCGGATAGACATAGACATGCTCCGCATGTGCATCTTCAATCGCTTTGACGATATCTTCCGTTGACGGATTCATCGTCTGTCCACCTTCGATGACGACACTGACACCAAGCGACTTAAAGAGTTCGCTGATACCTTCGCCCATCGCTACCGTGACGAGCGCCGACTGGGCTTTTGCTTTCGTCGCGACCGGTGCTGCCACTTGATTGACACCCTCTTCTTCGAGGATCGTCGAGTGTTGTTGACGCATGTTTTCAATTTTAACGGCAACCAGTTCACCAAAACGTTGTCCTTTTGTGATGACTTCGCCTGGCGTTTCGACGTGGACGTGGACTTTCAACAATTCTTCGTCTGCAACGACCAACAAGGAATCGCCGAATTCCGCTAACTCATTTCGGAACGCTTCCTCACTGAACGGTGTGTTTGCCAATTTATCGTCTTGGAATCGCACCATGATTTCTGTGCAGTACCCGTAATGGATTTCTTCCGTCGACATGAAGCTTTGAGCCGATTTATGATGCTCTGCTTCGACGAGGGCTTCCATGACTGGAGCATGTGGTTTCTCTAACTCTTTGCCTTCGAGTGTCGCGAGGAACCCTTCATAGATGCAGACCAGTCCTTGACCACCTGAATCGACGACGCCGACTTCTTTAAGTACAGGTAATAAATCTGGTGTGCCTTCGAGTGATACTTTTGATGATTCGACGATGCCACGCATTAATTCAAGAAGATCCGTTGTCGTCTCGGACTGAGCGATTGCCGCAACAGCTGTCTCACGGGCAACGGTCAAGATTGTTCCTTCGACTGGTTTCATGACAGCCTTATACGCTGTATCGACCCCTTTTTGTAACGCGTCTGCAAATTCCTTTGTGTTGATCGCATCTTTTCCTTCGATCGACTTCGAGAAACCACGGAACAATTGACTTAAGATGACACCAGAATTTCCACGTGCTCCCATTAAAAGACCACGTGCAAAAACCGTGGCGACTTCAGAGACAGAGTCTGTTGTTGTTTTTGATGCTTCTTTTGAACCGGATGTCATCGTCAAGTTCATGTTTGTTCCCGTGTCACCATCTGGGACCGGAAAAACGTTCAGCGAATCGACGAAATCCGCATTTTGATAGAGATTCGCTGCGCCATTCTGGATCATCTTGACCAGTTGCGCTCCTGTTAAACGATCTACGCTCACTAAAATTTCCTCCTCTATTCCCGCCTTAGACATTCGTCAAGCGGACTCCTTGGACAAAAATATTGACAGATGTTACTTCTAAACCAAGTGCCTGGCTGAGTGAATACTTCACACGGCTTTGGACATTGTTTGCGACTTCTGAAATTTTTGTTCCATAACTCACGATGATATGCATATCGATATGAACCTGCTCAGAAGCTTGTCGTACGATGACGCCACGTGCAAAATTTTCTCGTTTGAGCAATTCAGCAAGTCCGTCTTTAATTTGGGATTGGGATGCCATACCAACGACACCAAAACATTCCATAGCTGCTCCGCCCGCAAGTTGCGCGACGACATCATTGTCTACATCAATTTTTCCATAGGTCGTTTTCATCTCGATCGCCACCTGTGTAGCCCCCTTTATTAATCTGTTCTTCTCATAATTCTACTATAAGGACCTACTATTGAAAAGTCGCCGTACTGACTATACAATGAATAAGTGAAAAATAGTAGCGGTCAAATGAACTTTTACCATCATCCTCATTCATTATTTTAAATTTTGAGGTTGTCTGTCAAGTTTTTTTCTTGTCAGCTACTTTTTTTATGTTGCAACCGTCTTAACAGCATGCTAAGATAGCAAAGTGTCTATTAGGACGAACGCAAAACAACATAAAAGGAGGCGGAACGCATGGCACGTAAATGCTACGTTACTGGGAAATCGCCGAAGTCGGGAAACAACCGATCACACGCATTGAACAAAACGAAACGCACTTGGGGAATCAACGTACAAAAAGTACGTATCCTCGTTGACGGTAAACCTAAAAAGGTTTGGGTTTCAGCTCGAGCGCTCAAATCAGGTAAAGTCGAACGCGTATAAGACGCAGTAACCGGATGGGAATCTTCCCTTCCGGTTCTTTTTTTGGTCTTTTTTTATTTTTCTCATAAACTAATTGTCGGAACATTTGAAAACGCTTACAATAAGTGGGCAGTTATTTTTTTCAAGGGGGAAGGGTCAACATGCAGTTAAAAAGAGAAATGACAAGCCGGCATCTCTTCATGATTTCGCTTGGCGGCATCATCGGAACAGGATTGTTCCTCGGTTCTGGATTGACAATTTCGCAAGCTGGACCGCTGGGGGCGGTCCTCAGTTACATCGTGGGTGGGACCATCATGTATCTGACGATGTTATGTTTAGGGGAAATGGCCGTGCACATGCCGGTATCGGGCTCGTTCCAGACGTATACGACCCGGTTCATCGGGCCGGGGATCGGTTTTGCCGTCGGTTGGATCTACTGGCTAGGCTGGGCCGTGACGGTGGCGCTTGAAATTACAGCCGCCGGCAGTTTGATGGGACGTTGGTTCCCGGACACACCAATCGTCATCTGGTGTGCCCTTTTCACCGTTATCTTATTTGGTCTCAATGCCGTCTCGGCAAAAGCGTTTGGGGAAGCAGAATTTTGGTTTTCGAGTTTGAAGGTCCTCGCCATTCTCTTTTTCATCGCGCTCGGGGGAGCCGCTTGGTTTGGTTGGATCGATATGACCGCCGCACGTCCAGAAACCTTATTTGCGAACTTTACGGCAAACGGTTGGTTCCCGAACGGCGTGCTCGGCGTGTTGACGACGATGATTGCCGTCAATTTTGCTTTTCAAGGGACTGAATTGATTGGTGTCGCTGCCGGTGAATCGAGTGATCCCGAAAAATCGATTCCAAAAGCCATTCGCAATACGGTCTGGCGAACGTTCATCTTTTTTGTCCTCTCGATCACGATCATCGGTGCCTTGATTCCGTATGAAACCGCAAGTGGGATCAGCAGTCCGTTCATCATGGTCTTTGATGCCATCGGAATCCCGTATGCAGCAGATTTGATGAATATCGTCGTCTTGACTGCCTTACTATCGGTCGGAAACTCTGGTCTGTATGCCGCGACCCGGATGTTATGGTCGATGTCACAAGAAGGGATGATTTCGAAAAGACTTGCGATCGTCAATTCACGTGGCGTTCCGATGCGGGCGTTATGTTTTACGATGCTATTTGCCATGTTATCGCTCCTGACCGCTTTTTTCGCCGAAGATACCGTCTTCATCTGGTTATTGTCACTCGCAGGACTCGGGGCACAGGTCGGTTGGATTTCGATTTCCGCCTCACAAATCGCTTTCCGCCGTCAATTCATTAAAGACGGTCATTCGGTCAGCGAGCTGAAGTTTAAAACACCGTTCTTCCCGATTTTACCGATTCTATCCTTTTCATTGAACATGCTTGTCTTGATCAGTCTGGCGTTTCAGGCAGATCAACGGATCGCGCTGTATATCGGCGTTCCCTTTTTCCTTCTGACATGGGCTTCTTACCATCTGTTCGTCAAAGGAAAACATATTGCAGCACAGACGGAACGGCAAGCTGCCAGTTCTACGTTGGACCAATGATGATTCATCTCAAAAAAACGGGGCTGACTCAAAAGTGAGGACCGTCTCTCGATTAAAAGGAATGAAGGGAGGTGGATTTCCGGTGTTTGATTCGGAAATCCACCTCCCTTTTCCTTCGTGAACAATAAGAATTTGCATAGAAATGGCCGATGATTCCGTGAAAAGATGGAATCAGCGGCCATTTGATTGATGGAGGACGGAACCGTCCGTCTCAAGGATTGATCTTGACCTGACTTATGAGTCAGCCCCGTTTTCTCTGTTAATCGGCAAGACTTCTGATCATGAGGATCTCACCTTTTTGAACACGGATGTCCGCCACTCTTTGTCTGGTCCATTCGTTACTGACAGTCAATGAACCACCGACTGGAACGGTCTGCTCCATCAATGGATATTTGACGCCACAGAGCGTCAAGACTGTCGAAACAAGTGGAATGAAGGACAAGTAATGATACTGTTCCGCTTCGATTTCATAACGTCCTTCGGGCAAAAAACGTACATCTGCCTGTTTCGTCACAAGGCGCGCTTCGGGGAATTGTTTTAACAAATACACATTTTGAAGTGTCATATCAATCCTCCCGCCCGTCGCGCCAAAGATTAACAATTCCGTGACTTCATAGTGTTCATAGACATACCGTAACGCCAATTCCAAATCCGTCTCATCTTTTTCAGCAGGATGCAAAATAGCTCCCGTCGGTATATGACCAAGTGAATCAAAATCACCGATCGCCAGGTCAAAGTCGATGCCTTGATCCACCAAGGTCGCAATGCCCCCGTCGACGCCGATGACACGTGTGTTTTCGAATAAAAACGGTTTTAGTAGCGGCACCTCTTCCGACGGACCGGCTGCGACGATGATGATCCGCATCAGACACCTCGTGCCGAATAACGAAGAAGTCGTGGCGCCGTCGTAAACAAGAGACCAGCAACAATTCCACATAGTAGATAAGACGGAACCATGTAGGTCGCATTATAAATCAGTGAATACGGCACGACCGGACCTTCTGCGTATTCGGCAAAGAACACGATGCCGCTGATGACGTGACAGACATACCGTAAGCCTGCACCAAGCAACGTCGCAATGAGAACAATCGTCATCAAACGTCCATTTTTCCCATCCGCTGCTGCTTTTTTGACTTGTCGGGCAAACAGTCCGCTCAACCCGACGACACCAAAGGCGATCGTATAATCGAGTAACGGTTGAACGACCGTCAGGATTTGTGGGGCAAACATCAATTGAATGGTCCCGACAAGAGCTCCCGTCACGACACCACCAACGACACCATGACGAAATGCCATCACGAAAATCGGCAACATTGCCAAACTGATAGAACCACCTTGAGGCATTTTAAACGGGATCAATAAATCAAAGACAACCCCTAGACTTGCAAAGATTGCAATTTCCATTAACATTTGTAGCCGTTTCATTCTTTTTCCTCCTGACGGTTTGTCAAATTAAGTGCAACACTTCTTCCGAGAAGACCTCGTATGCAGTTTTCCAGTTGAGACATTTCCGTGGTCTCCCATTGA
>NZ_JACSMT010000071.1:0-6023 GCF_018618815.1 Exiguobacterium sp. s128
TGTAAGAAAACGATTGTGTTTAATCGGGAGTATACGTGTCAACGTTCACTAACATTGCGTAAGAACCACTCCTATTTTGCATTACACAACTGCTTTACTATAGTTTTCGTAAAGCGTATAGACATCCTCCGTTTGATCGTTTTTTCGTTTCACGAGGTCATGTTGATGATGTGGTGATTGGACGAGCGTTCCTCGTTCTGACGCAAGAGGATGCTCCCCCAGCACTTCACCTGTTTCATGGTCTACGATGACAAGGGCATCACCTGACGTACGTTCGTGGAGATAAACGATACGGGGTGTCTCGTGTCGATACGTTCCGACAGGAACGCTATAACGTGAACCTTTATAACGGATGGTATTGTCCTTGTGGACGGTTCTTGATACACTTGATACAAGGTTCGTCTCGAAAGAGACGGGTGAAGAGATCGGATGTAGGTGCAGCTTTTCCAGGCTGTGCACCTCGGACGGTCTCTTTTTTGTCGTATCATGTTTTTTATAGTTCGCCGTACGTTCAAGCCATTCCAGGCAACGCTGATTCCATTCCCTCAGGTGATGGTAGGACCTTCCTAAAACAAAGTTTGATTTAACGTATTGAACGACGCGCTCCACTTTTCCCTTTGATTCGGGATCACGAGTCCGACAGAGATGGACCTGAAAACCACGGAAGGAAACGTAAGATTGGAACGATTCCGTTAAAAGTAAGTCTCCCTTATTTTCGTTTACGGCTACCAAAGCATCTTGGTCATAGACCAGTTCGCGCGTCCGTCCGCCAAAGAAACGAAACGCATTTTCATGACACCTCACCATGTCTGCTACTTTAAACGGTCGATCGAGCCATTCGACATACTTGTAACGAGAATGTGCCAAAACGAAGGCGATAAACCGTCCTCTCGTTTCTGAACCATCTTCATGGGAGAGCGTAACCATCCCGAAATCGACTTGAATCTGTTGACCGGGCGGTAACTCTTGAACGGCAACGTACTGTCGTTCTTTCGTCATTCTTCTGATACCATGCTCTTTTCTCAAATCACGTACATAGAGTCGAACCGTACTTTCTCCGACCTGAAGATTTGGATAACGTTCTCTGAGCCAGTCTTCCACTTGGGAAGCTTTCAGGGTTGGGTATTCCTGTAGCCAAGACAAAATTTCTTCCCGATAGGGATCCAGCTTTCTAACTTTACGCTGTCGTTTGCTATCCCACTGATCAAACGTCGTTCTATCCATTGATAAATAATCATAGACACGATTTCTACTCACGTTGAGCTGCGTTGCAATTTGAGAAACATTAAATCCTTTGGATTTTAATTGATGAATCGTTCCGTAGATCATCCACTTTTCCACTCCTAGTTCATCTCCCTACATCTGTTCTAAATACAGTGTAGCGAAGAAGTATTTGATTCGAGAAGTGTTGGATTTAAATCGTCGCGGATTGTTGTCTTCATCTTAGCAGTCACACGGATCCGCAAAGTACATCGGGATGCCTAACGTTTCACGAATTCGTTCATGGCAGCTAAACTCTTTTCCGCGGTCTGTCGTGGCGGTCTGGAACGTTCCCATCGGGAATTAGAGATGCAATGCTTGAATCGCAGACTCCATCGAGGCAGCGGATCGATCCTCCATCGGTACAGCGAGATAGAAACGGCTCTTTCGCTCGAGAAACGTTGCGACACAGGCTTTGGATTTCCCTCTGGCTGAGACGACGGTATCAAGCTCCCAATGTCCGAACGTTAGTCGTCCTCTGACGTCGGATGGACGTCGACTGATCGGCAATCCGACGTTGAAGCGTCCACGCGTCTCACGCGGTTTCTGACGCTTTCCTTTTTGACGAAGGAGCCGAGAATCGGCCTCGATGAGGCCTGTATAAATCCAGCGATAAATCGTCTTGAAAGATAGTCCTTCTTCTTGAAATAAGCGTCCGGCGATCTGTTCTGGAGACCACGTCTCCCGTAACTTTTCGAGGATGCGAATTCCTTTTTCTAGCGTGAACTTCGTCCGTGCACCGCACTTCTTTTTGCGCTCCACATAGCGCTGGTCGGCATGGGAAGCATCATAGTAAGGGTTACGACTCAATTCTCGTGAAATCGTAGAAGGTTGACGCCCCAGGCGTCCCGCAATCTTTCGGACGGACAAACCTAAATCGAGATACGTCTCTATTTTGACTCTTTCTGATGTGGTAAGATGAACATAGCTCATAACAATCCCTCCGTTGAATGTGGTGTGGTAACTCCATTCTACACGAGGTCGTTATGGGCTTTTTGTGTTTTCAGCTAGGTGTTGCACTTAATATTACAATTCGTCACTTCTAATTATCGAAAGAAAGAATAAATGAAAATTTTTCTTTATAGCAACTTAAAAGCGTGATAAAGTTAATTTAACAAATATTTTATCTTTAAAGGAGACGTTTGGATGGCGATTCAAGGAATTCAAAAATTACCAATCTCGATTCAAATGGATCAGGCAGCAAAATTATTGATGAAATTAGCAGCGATTTCTACTGAAGTTGGCCGGCTGGATGAAAAAATAAAACAATCCGTCGTGAAATCCGAATTGATCAATACCCTTGCGTTAAAAGAATCCGTCCAGTCGACCCGTATCGAAGGGACACATGTCACGTTTACGGATATGGTCGAACAGAGTCACAGATCTGAACAGAGGTGGGAACACATCGAAGTGTTGAACTATCAGCACGCTTTATTTGTCGGACAAGAACGGATTCAGGCTGGCTATCCCATTACGACACGATTGATTCTTGAACTCCATCAGATTCTGATGCAGGGGGCTCGTGGAACGAATGTTTCAGCCGGTGAATTTAGAAAAATGCCGAACTGGATTGGACCAACGAACCGGCGTGAAGATGCTGTCTATATTCCGGTCGATGCGAATGAAATCGAGAGTTATCTTGAAAACTGGGAGAACTATGCGAACCGTCATGCTTACGGCAAAAAAATGGACGTATCCCATCTCGAAGCAAATAAGTTCATTATCGACGAACAGGCCCATCCTTTACTAAAAGTTGCAATTCTGCACGCTCAATTTGAATCGATTCATCCTTTCCTTGATGGAAATGGTCGTCTTGGTCGCATCATCATCGCGCTCTATATGATGCAATCAGGACAAGTGGCAAGCCCCGTTTTTTTAGTCAGCGAAGAGTTGGAACGACAACGGGCGCGGTATTATCATCTATTAAACGAAACACGAGGCGCTTCCCCAAATTGGTTCAACTGGTTAAACTTCTTTTTGGATGCCTCAGAACGCATGACACGTAAACTGAACCTTCTGCTTGATGCGGCGGAGCATTTGGCTGTGACAGGTCTCGCGCAATGTGAGACGAGCACACAGGAAAAAGTTTATCTGAGTACATTCAGTCACCCAAACACGACTGCCAGCCAAGTCGCTAAACAATTTAAGATTTCACCCGTTACGGCGAGAAGTGCTCTAAACATGTTGAGCGAAAAGGGATTATTGTTCAAAGATGCATCGAAAAGACGAAATATCGAGTATTACAATTACAACTTATTGGAATTGATCAATTAAGAAGCTTTCATGTCTATGTGATTGGTGCGTAGTGTTCTGAGGAGATTCAAAGAAAAATGAAAAGGGAATTCTTTTGTTAGGACAACTAAAGGGGGACTTCTCATGACACACTTTTCTTATTTGGAACACTATCTGGTCTCACATCTGACATATAGTAAGCAAACAATCAAAGCCTATCGCAGTGATTTGCGGCAGATGAAGAAGTATTTTGTCGAGTGGTCGGGCAAGTCCCTTCAAGCATATTTTGATCAGTTGATTCAATGCTACAAACCAGCAACGGCGATGCGACGGTATCATGCGTTGATGGCACTCGGACATGAACTGGTTCGAGCGAAACGTCTCAAGGTAAATCCGATGCAACAAGTCCGTCCGATTGTTCATCAACACATTCAACAACGCGAACATCATCCGCTTGAAGAAACAATCCAAACGATTCGTCAAATCACGGATCCGACCTATCGTCTATTCTTTGAACTCATCAGTCAAACGGGCCTCCGCTTCATGGAGGCCCGTTTGTTGTCGATCGAAGATCTTCAGTTTGAGACGTCGACGTTACTCGTACGACACGGGAAAGGACGACGCTTGCGGACAGTGCCACTAGGAGAGAGACTTGCGAGTAAACTTCGAACGTTTTTAGCAGAACGGACGACGGGTCTCGTTTTTCGTTCCGTCCGTGGTCAAGCAATCAATGAGCAACAGGCTCGTGATACGTTACGTAAGAAGTCGCTTGATACGCACGGACGACCGTTACATCCGCATGACTTGCGTGTTTCCTTTGCGACATATCTCTATCAGACAGGCAACCGTAAATTACTTGAGATTCAACGATTGCTCGGTCACGGCAGCTCTCGAACAACGGAAGGCTATATCCTGACGGAGGAAACGCAGCTTCAACAAGTCATCAATGCGTTGTCGGCATGAGACGGTTAATTGAAGAACGAGCGACTTCTGACGACGGCAGGATATACTGTTGTGTCGTCTTGGCATCACTATGACCAAGCAGACGCATGACGGTCAGTAAATCGGCGTGATGCTCCCGATAAAGCGTCGTCGCGAACGTCACCCGCAGGTCGTGTGGTCGGAGTATGCGCTTGAGGACCTGTTGGCTGGCAAGACGAAGTTGCTTCCGTGTTTGATTCGGATCAAGCAAACGTCCAGTGTCGTTTTGAAATAAGAGTTCGTCGTTCGGTTGAACGTCGAGATATCGTGTTAGGACCGTCATCAGCTCATCATGGAGTGGGACGTAGCGTGTTTTCTGTCCTTTGCCGTGACGGACAAACAGTTGACGTTCGGTCAGGTCGAGATCGGTCCTGCGTAATTGTCGGGCTTCATTAAACCGCAGACCGGTATGTAACAACAGGAAGTAGAAGGCATAGGTCGTTTCGTCTTGAATCGTCTCGATGACACGGCGGGCATCGGTGTAGCTGAAAGTGGTCCGGTGTTTCGGAAGCGGACGGGACGGCTTTTTGATGTGGGCTAATGGGTTTTTGACCAGTGCTTGCTCGGCGACAAGTGCATCGAAGAGGGTCGCCAAGGCATGGATCCGGCGGGCGACGGTCGTCGGGGCATAGGTCTGTTTTAACTGGTTCATATAACGGTGGAGGGAAGGGATGTCGATCGTTTCCGCATGGGCACAGAAATGCCGGACGTCCGCGCGATAGGCTTTTTTCGTCAGAGGACTGTAACTCGGTGACTGTTCGATGATCATAAGTAGCCGCTCCAAGTAAAACGTCATCATAGGAGAATCTCCTGGACCTTGCGTTTGAGTTCGGATTTCAGTGACCGGAGCCGAGCGGGGGAGTAGCCAAGTGCATCCTCGTTTCCATGGAGCAGGGCTTGGAGAATCGTGAATTCCTTGATGGAAAGTTCCTGTTTCAGTTGATCGAGTAAGTAGGCGAAGGAAACTTGCTGCTGACGGGGGAGTTCCGGTAAGGTCTCGACGGCGACTTCACCAGCCAGAGTCCGGTTACGGGTCGCCAAGTAATCGAGCATCGCCCCTTTCGCACGAATCCGAGCGAAGGTGACGGTCATGACTTTGCCTTCTTCGATTGATTTCCATAGTCGGAGTAGTGCTGCTTGACGACATTCATCGTGTTCATTCGGATGGATTGAGAGACGCGACAGGAGGGAATTGACGAGGGGGATCCATTGTTTTAAGGCTTCATTCATGAAGAGATAATCCAATCTGAGATATGTGGATTGTCAACACTAAACTAGACAATCTTCTTAAGAAGTGATTGTTTGTAGCGAACGGGGCTTTGATAATCCAATGTACCGTGTATGCGAAGGTGATTGAACCAATTCACGTAATCCTGGAACTCGCGTTCCAGCTCCGTCAAACTCGAGAACACTCGTTTTTTGACGAACTCTGTCTTGATGATTTTAAACGTGGCTTCCGCGACTGCGTTATCGTACGGACAACCCTTTTCGCTCAACGAGCGACGGATTCCGAACGTATGAAGGGCATCCTCAATCAGACGGTTGTTGAA
>NZ_JACSMT010000072.1:0-5340 GCF_018618815.1 Exiguobacterium sp. s128
TGCAAAAACACCTCCGATGTTAGTACTTTTTAAAAGTGTACCACTCCGAAGGTGTTTTATATTGTCTCAAAATTTTAGGTTAGCCCAATCTCGATCCAGTGAGAGTAGCTGCTTTTTCTATTCTTTCAAAAATGTTGAAATGATGTCAGGCTTACGTTATACTAATATTAGAAAAAAATAGGCTTCCGTAGGTTAATGGCAGACCTCAGCAATGGTAATGCTGCAGTGCGAGTTCGATTCTCGCCGGAAGCATCAAAAATAAACAGGTCTTCCGTCACAAGTCAATTACTTGCGCGGAAGACCTGTTTTAGTTTGAATCAGGAATCGAACTTGAAGGAGACGTCCATGAATGAACTAAACATTTTGATTGGGAACGAAATCAAGCGGATTCGGCAAAAACGAAATTGGACTCAATCTGAACTGTGCCAAGGTATTTGCAGCCAAGCTGAGATCAGTAAAATTGAGAATGGACACAATTCGCCTACCGTTGATTTGTTGCAAAAAATCGCGAATCGGTTGCAGGTACCCGTTTCACTTTTACTAAAAAATCGCAAACAAATAAAAAAGCTTAAAGAATTGGATCATACGTTATTAAAGTTAACTCGAGAAGGAAACTATGATCGCATTCAAAGAAATGAAGGTATAGACCTTAGTGATTTAACAAGTGAAGCAATAATTTTATTTAACTATTATCATATGATAAGTGAATATCGAACTGGAAAATTTGATTATCGAACAACATCGGTCAAGTTGTACCGATTGCTTGAAAAAAAAGATATTAAGTATGAGTTTCCAGAAATTTATCTTCGTATAAAAATGGCCATCTCTATTTTATATGCAGAAAATGACGATTATAGACAAGCTGAAAAAATTTATAAAGAATTATTACATAGTGATTTCAGTAGTGAAGAAATGAAAGTACAGCAATTAAAAATCACCTATAATTATGCGAAATTATTATTTAAAGTTAAAAATTTTGAAAAGGGACTTGCTGTTACATTAGAAGGAATTCGATTAAGTGTATTATTGAATGATGCGTCTTACATTGCCCATTTGTATTATCAAAAAGGAGAGTTTTTTGAAGAATTATATGGTTTTGATGAAAAAACTTGCCGAGCATATACTATGGCGTATGAATTATTTAGTGCTTTTCAGATGGTTCGGTACGCAAGCATTGTAAAAGAGGTTAAAGAAAAATATCTTTGTTTATGAAATAGCCGAGAACACTCGTGACTTCAGTCGTGAGATGAATCGGTTCGAACAATCGGGATGGCTTTAGCCGTCCCGATTGTTCGACATCTCTACCCCCTTGCAGATCAACTCATAAACTGCTCCAGCAAAGGATGAAATCTATTTTTCTTTCTGATACGACTTAATCGCTTTCACTAGATTTTTCGGGAATTTAATCCGTTTGGGTATACACTCCCTCTTGACATCTCTTTTTGTTTTTTTTGTATAGACTACATACATATCGAAAGGAGGTGGAAATCAAGGTGAAAAAACACAAAGCGTACAAATTTCGCATTTATCCAAATAAAGAGCAGGAAATCCTGATCGCCAAGACAATCGGATGTTCACGATTCATCTTCAACCACTTCTTGGCGAAGTGAGAGGAAAGCTACAAGACGACAGGGAAAGGCTTGTCTTATGGCTCTTATTCCAAAGAAATTCCGATGCTAAAAGACACGTTTGACTGGCTAAAAGAAGTAGACAGCACTTCCGTGCAAACTAGCGTCAAACATCTTGCCTCCGCCTATAACCGCTTCTTCGAGAAGCAGAACCAACGCCCTCGATTCAAGTCAAAGCGTCATCCTGTTCAATCCTATAAGACGAACATCCAAGGGAAGTCTCAACTTCCTGAAGTATCGATCGTCGACAATAAGCTCAAACTTCCGAAACTGAAGTGGGTGCGGTTCGCTCACTCCAAGCAGGTCGAAGGTCGGATCTTGAATGCCACGATACGGCGTAACGCTTCAGGTAAATACTTCGTCTCCCTGCTCGTCGAGTAGGAAATCAACGAACTGCCGAAGGTAGGTTTGTCAGTCGGAGTCGACGTCGGACTTAAGCATTTTGCCATCCTGTCGGACGGCACGGTGTACAAGAACGACCGTTACTTCCGAACACTTGAGAAGAAACTAGCGCGCGAACAACGCAAGTTATCCCGTCGTCAGCGCATCGCCTTGAACAAGAAAGTGAAGCTGTCCGAGGCGAAGAACTATCAAAAGCAAAAGCGAAAGGTTGCCTGCATCCACGAGAAGATTGCCAACAAGCGAACCGATTTCCTTCACAAAGTATCGACCGAGATCGTCAAAAACCACGACGTCATCGGCATCGAGACCTTGCAGGTGAAGAACATGCAGAAGAACGGCAAGTTGAGCAAGTCCATCTCCGAGGTCAGTTGGTCGGAGTTCTTCCGCATGCTGGAGTACAAGGCAGAATGGTACGGGAAGACCTTTGCCTCCAGTCAATTGTGCTCCAGTTGCGGCCATCAACACAAAGACGTGAAACATCTTGGTTTGCGTGAATGGACATGCCTGATTTGCGGCATCCACCACGACCGTGATGTGAACGCAGGACTGAATCTCAAACAAGGAGCAGAACGCATCTTAGCTTCTTCAACCGTCGGGACGACGGGGTTAGCCTGATCAATTTTCGACCGTTAGGTCGGATAACTCAGGAATCTCGGTACTTTAGTGCCGAGTAGTTCAAATAATCAGAAATAATAAATATAAAATAAGGGCTGTTATCGAATGATTCCACTATCAACGTCTATCGGCTATCAATTGAAACAAATTCGACTTGAAAAAAAACTAACACAAAGAGAAGTCTGTGAAAATATTTGTAGTCAAGCGGAACTAAGTAAGATTGAACAAGGAAAAATTTCAGCAACAATTGATATGATTCAAAAAATTGCCGGGAAATTAAATGTCTCGTTTTTACAATTGATTCAAGAAGAGACTCAGTCAATTGTGTTTCGTGAATACGATCGTGAATTAACAAATTTATTTCGTAACGGGAATTTTGATAAAGTTATTTTATCTGCTAAAAAAATCATAAAAAGTTCGCTAGATAATTCGATTTATTTGCTTGCTAAATATTTTGAACTAGTTTCATTAGAAGGGAAAAAATCAATCGACTATCGAACGTGTATTTCACAGCTATCTTTTTTAGCAGATCATGAAGACGTCTGGTATGAGTCTCCCGTGATGTATTTAAGGATTAAGCTAGCGATTGCTAACTACTATTACTTGAATCTTCAATACGCCCATTCGAGAAAAATTTATGAAGAATTGCTAATGATGGATTATGATACAGAAGAACTAACAAATTTGCGTTTGAAAATTTTATATAATCATGCACAACAATTATTTTTTCAAGGGGATTATAAAGAGGGGGATGACCGTTACTGAATTAGGTATGAATGAAAGTATTAGATGTATGAACACTTCATTTCTTGGTCATTTTTATTACCAGCGCGCTAATTTCAGAGAAAAATTAAGTTATCCTCTTCAGGTAATCAAAGAAGATTATTCGATGTCTTATTCGTTGTTTCTGGCACTAGATCTTGATCGTTATGTAGATATTGTAAAAAAAGGAAGAGAAGAGTATTTATTGTTTAAATTCTGATAAGGTTTTTAAGTAAGGGAGACAGTTGATGAATTCACTACCTGTATCGATTGGGAATGAAATAAAACAAATTCGTAAGGAAAAACGAATGACACAGGCGGCACTCTGTCAGGGAATATGCAGCCAGGCAGAAATTAGTAAAATTGAGAATGGCCGTAATTCTCCGACGATTGACTTATTGCAACAAATTGCAAAACGTCTTCGTGTTCCAATGTCTATGTTATTTCGTGACCAACATAGAAGTGAACAATTCCGTGAATGTGACCGACTTCTTACAAGATTACTAAGAAACCATCAATTTGACGAACTATTGATCCAAATTGAGAAAATAAAAAGTCGGTCAGCAAACAAGGAAATTGTACTTTTGTTAGAATACTTTGAAATTATTAGTAAAGAACGAACAAAAAAAGTTGATTTTCGATCTAGTATATCGCAGTTAGTGCATTTGACTGATACAGAAGATGTGTGGTTTGAGTCTCCTCAGATGTATCTTCGAATCAAAATGGCAATTGCAAATTTTTATTTTGAAAACAAGCAATTTATACATTCTGAAAATGTATACGAAGAAATACTGGGCTTGAACTACGACACGATCGAATTGAAAAAAACAAGAATAAAAATCATCTACAATCATGCGCAACAGCTTTCGTTTCAAAAAAATTATACAAAAGGTTTGGAAGTAGTGGCTGTAGGAATAAAAGAAAGTTTGGCTCTGGATGATGCATCATTTCTCGGTCATTTTTATTATCAACGTGGTTATTTCACGAAGAAAACAAATGGTAATCTTCAAGATATCAAGAGAGACTTTACACTTTCCTACAGCCTGTTCAAAGCATTTGAGATGCCTAGCTACGAACAGTTGGTAGTCGACAGTCATGAAGAATTTTTACTTTACAAGTTTTAAAATTGCTGACCGGCCTTCTCACACGCGGAGAGGGCTTTTTTGATGAGGTGTTCCGCTTGGTCCAGATATTGTTGGTGCCCTTCGAGGATGATGGTTTCGACGTCCTCGATTCCGAAAAAACGGAGAATATCAATCATGTAGCGGACTGCATGATCGGTATCCGCCTTGTCGGGCGTCGAGTAGTCGCCGCCTCTCGAGTGGAGCAACAAAACTTGTTTTCCTTTGACGAGTCCGACCGAACCATCCGGTGTATATCGAAAGGTTTGACCTGCTTGTGCCAGATAATCCATATAGTTATGCAACGGAGCGGGTACGGTTAAGTTCCACATCGGGAATGAAAAAACGATTTTATCTGCTTCGAGAAATCCTGTCAGATACTCCTGTAGCTTTTCGACCGGCACACTTTCGTCAGTATCAAGCGACTCCCCGCGAAACAGTTTTGCGGCCGACATGGCGAGTTTTAAATCAAAAAATGGCAATCGTTCTTCAAATAAATTTAAGACAATGATGTCATCTTCCGGATGATGTGTCCGGTAACTCGATAGAAACGTCTCATTCATTTCTGAACTGATTCCTTTCGACTGGTGGGTGCTATCATTAGCTTCGATGAATAATAGGCGACTCATAACGGATCGCTCCTTTCTATATTAGTCAATTACCCCAATCAAGGTGGACTTAGACGTCACACGAGAAACCAAAAGGATGGAGAATATAGGTTTTAATGGCTCATCACCATAACACGTGGTTGCTATTTTAACGACCAAGCTCAAGGTGCAATCTCAAAAAGAATCGTTCGAGGTTTCGGTAGC
>NZ_JACSMT010000073.1:0-5306 GCF_018618815.1 Exiguobacterium sp. s128
TTCTGTGATGCCTTTTCGGAACACTTCGGTAGAAGTACGGACGAGTCCGAGACCGTAGTCATATACGAACGTCAAATCACAAGAGAGGCGTCTTTGACGTGGGACATCCAGTTCGATCCACAAGGCACCGACTCCCCACGCATGACCGTATCGAAAACGACGACGCTTTTTTGAATGCAGGATGGTCTTTTTTTCGCATAGCGGACAAGGGATTTCATGTGTCAACCACACCTTATGGTGATGATCCTAAAAAATACCATCTATTGATTTGAGGGGGAATGAGAATGACACGCCAAAAAAATATCGTCTATAACGTCTTGTTAAACGAGACACGGGATCAGGTCCTGATGGTCAAAAACATCGGACCGTCTTATTCGTACTACACGCTACCTGGGGGAACAGTTGAAGCGGGGGAGACGTTACCGGAAGCAGCTGTCCGGGAAGCGAAGGAAGAGACCGGTTATGACGTTGCGGTCGGGGAATTGTTACACGTCAGCGAAGCCTTTTTCCCGCAAGTTGATGAACACTGTCTGTTCTTCTTTTTCCAGTCGGAGATTCGCGAGGGCGAACTTGGGACGATTTTTCCGGATGAAATCGAGGAGATTTCGTGGGTCACGATTGCCGATGCCGTTCAGTTCATGAATCTGTCGAAAGAATACGAACAGATCCTCACGACGCAGCAGACGGTTCCGTACGTCTTCAACGGACAAATTACGCACTGAGCGGAGGGATACACATGCAGATTATCGAAACGACGGATCTCGATACACTGGCCCGGCTGAACCGCTACGTCCATGAGCCGCACGTCGCGCAACAGCCGGACTTCTTTAAACCGTACGACTTCGCGACGGTCCGGGCATTTTTTGCGGAAATCGTCGGAACCGGCAACCATCAGTTTTTGATGGCGGAACTCGACGGCGAAGCGATCGGCTACGTCTGGATCGAATATCTCCGGCGTCCGGAAAGTGCCTTTCATTTTGCCAATTCGAAAGTCCGCGTCCATCATCTCTGTATCGTCGACGATAAATAGCAGCAAGGGTTCGGTCGTCAGTTGTTGCTTGCAGTCGAGCGCCGGGCACTCGAACAGGACATACATAAAATTGATCTCGACTACTGGATGAGCAACGACGGGGTCGATGTCTTCTACGAACGGCTTGGCTTTGAAAAGATGCGCCAAGTCGTCGCAAAATCGTTACATTAAGAAAGAGGGAAGTACGAATGGATTATACAGACTTGAATTTCATCTTTGGTTTGCTGCGCATAGCAGTGCTCGTCATGGCGATTCCGTCAATGGTGTACGCCTTGTATCTGTTGCGCAAGATTGCCAATAAATAAGCGGCACCTTGTTTCCTCTACGGAGACAAGGTGTTTTGTATTATCCCGCTTGAAAACAGGGTAATGAAATAAGAGTGATTTGCCAGGAAATTCTTGAAACCAGGAGGGATCAAATGTTATTTTTATTCATCGGTTATTACGACGCGGAAAAGATGAATCAGTCCTCGCAACAAGAGCTCGATGCCGTCATGGAACGATGTAATCCACCGCTCGCGACCTTTTTTACGAAGCTCAACGTTTTGTCTGAATGGCATCCGGGAGCCGAAACGAAACGGGCACGGCTCCTCGACGGTCAGATCCGGCATCAGGACGGACCGGACCCGGACAAAACGGAACAGATCGGCAGTCTGATCGTGTTTGAAGCGGATGATTTGGAACAGGCCGTCGACTTGGCGTTGCTTCATCCGACGACTCAGATTGAGGAAGCTGAGCAGTACGGCTGGCGGATGGAAGTACGGCCGTTGATTGATCCAAAAGAAGCAAAATAGACGGTTTTTTTGAACATACAGCGCATCGATGCGTTGTATGTTTTTGTGATTTTCGGGTATACCTGTTTCATAGCTGATCAAAAGAAACCAGAAAGTCAGCTGACACTCCCACCACTAAAGTAGTCGGGTTCTAGCGTACAAGGGCTTCCAACGCTACTCGAGAGCAACGGAGACTCACCCTGTTCCGTTAGACTTTCACCATCAAACCCCTCAGTGGGGTTTAGCGATGGCATAGGACGCATGTCAACATCCTGTTTCGCTTCCACTATATCAAACGGAGTTTTTTGCAACGGTTGATTTCCATGTGGTGCTTTATTAGAAATGCGTCAAAACGGGTGGTACATTTTTCTTCATCGTAGGTCTCTAAATCATCGTTGATATTCATGATTAAGAAGGCAGAATATAAGTCCCGCTGGACTTTGATCCCGTTGAGATCATTCCAACGTTCCGATAGTTTCTTCTTTTTGAAGGTCTTGTCTAGATGGTTATACTGACTAGCTTTCGCCAAATGGGTCTTGATTTTGATCAAAGAGTTTCCGTTGTAGGCTAATTTTCGATTGATGATGTCCAGCAGCATGGCGGGGGCTCGGTTGGCAATCGATTTACCAAACCGCTTCTTCTTGTTGAACCTTCCAGTTCGCGCATTGACGGTTGTTTCTTTTGCCCGCCTTGCCAGACCGGAGAAACGCATCGACTCGACATAGATGTTGTCGCCTAATGCCATGATTTCGTTGGCCAGACATTCGTGTTGGTACTTTCGCACCGCAGCCTGTTTGCGGTGGAGTTCCCGAAGCTTTCCTCGGTAAGACGCGTAGTGGTTGGAGTGGATCCACTTTTTATGAGGAACAGCATTGGGAGTGCCGTTCGCATGGAAGTGGGTCGGGTTCATCGCCCGACGGGAACGGTCCATCTTTCTGAGTAATAGCCGTTTCTCTTCTTCCATACGCTGAACCTGATCGGCCAAGACTACCAGTTTTACGAGTTCAGCACTGACGATTGCAATCGTGCTGGGACCGATATCCAGACCCACATCACCGCAACCGGCGGTTCGTTTGAATTGACCTGTTTCCTTGTTCCGTTTTAAAGGCGGTGATCCTTTGAATACGATCTGGACATAAAATTTGTAGGTCCGACGCACCCACTTCCGGATGATCCGGCAATACGCGATATCGTTCGTGAAGGCTTCCACTTCATAAACATTGTTCGGGTCGATCAACACCTGAAGGGATAACCCATTCCACAGCAAACGACCGTCTTTGAAGCGGATTCCCGCCTGGTTCGTTTTGCCTTCAAATGAGTTGAACTCCCCGAACTTCTTGAAGTGGATTCGATTCCCGTTGCCGTAGAGCAACTTGTCGAATCCTTTCCACAGTTGGGTGGCGATTTTTTGAGAAGTGTTGGAATCGATATGTCGTTTGAAGTGGTGTTGCATCGGCTTCACATCTTTATGAAATTCGTACTCCGACAAACGGTATTCCTTGCATAATGCTTTGAGGATTTTGCCTGCTTCCTTTTTATTGGATCGGTACAGGACGATGGCCTGCCGATAACGTTTCGTCTTGATCATTTCCTTGTATCGCTTGAGGGTCACATTGGCAAGGCTATTGAAGACTCCTCGCCCGACTTCGAAACGCGTATGCAATACATCTTGTTCGAAGACTTCTGCCTTCAATGGGAATTGGACGATGAAATGCGCCAATGGACTTCCTCCTTTCGCTTGATCTAAGACCATTGAAACGCGTTTTACGAGAAAGAGCAAGCCATTCCTCCCACCCCTGAAGCAGTGGGCTTCCTGGCCTTAAATTCTGTGAAGCAGACGTGTCGATCATTACCTTTGAAGACGTACAGTACAAACACATACTCCGTGGCATCTCAGGTGCGTTTACGGAAGGAAAAATCACGACGCTCGTCGGACCAAGCGGTGCCGGCAAATCGACGTGCTCAAAACAAATCAACGGACTGATTTCCCCGGACAGCGGACGGATTCGGTACCGCGGTGAGGACTTGGAACAGATGAACCTCGTCGAACTGCGAAAACAGATCGGGATGGCGTTTCAAAGTGCGCCGATGCTGCCGGGGACCGTCCTGGATAATCTCAGTTTGCCGAAAACGATTTTCCACGAGACCTTGGCACCGGAAGAAGCGAAACGACTGCTGGAACAAGTTGATCTTCATGTCGATTTGAATCAGCCGGTCAAAGAACTGTCAGGCGGTGAACGGAGCCGTCTCGCGATTGCCCGGACGCTCGTTAATCGACCGGATGTTTTGTTGCTCGACGAAATCACGGCCAGTCTTGATTTTCGGATGGTCAAGGAAATCGAACAGTTGATTCAGCGCCTGCAACGCGAACTCCGGGTGACCGTCATCTGGATCACGCATGATCTCGATCAGGCACGTCGCGTCAGCGAAGAAGTCTGGTTCTTAAAAGACGGACAATTGCTCGAACACGGGGACGTCTCGTTGCTTGAGCCGGACGGAACACGCCCGGACATCGAAGCGTTCTTGAAGGGGGAATCGTTATGAGTTACGTACAACTGGCGACGTCGCTGATTTTCATCGCGATTCCGCTGATTCTTACCTTTACGCTGAAACTTGGTCTTGAAAAAGATATCTTGATCGCGACTGTTCGTTCGATCATTCAGTTGCTGATCATCGGGTATATCCTGACATTCGTTTTTGAGAGCGACAGTCCGATTTATATCCTGCTGATGATTCTGTTGATGATCGGCGCGGCGACGCTCAACGTCATCCGCAAGGGCGACGGGATTCCCGGGATCCAGTGGATTGTCCTTGCGACGTTGGTCTCGGTCGAAGTCCTGACGATGGGGCTGATGCTCGGTCTGAACATCATTCCGTTTGAAGCCCAGCAAGTCATTCCGATCAGCGGGATGGTCATCGGAAACTGTATGATTCTGTCGCTGTTGTTCTTGAACAAGTTTAAAGACGAGGTCGAACGAAGTGACGAAGTGATCGAATTGATTTTGTCACTCGGCGGGGATACGAAAACGGCGATTGACACCAGTCTCAAAAGTGCGATCCGGACGAGTATGATTCCGACGATTGAAGCGCAGAAGACAATGGGCTTGGTTCAACTGCCCGGCATGATGAGCGGGCTGATCATCGGCGGAGCCAATCCGATGGAAGCGGTCCTCTATCAATTGTTGATTCTGTTCCTGTTGCTGACGACGGCAGCGACGTCGGCTGTCCTTGTTGGTTACCTATCGTACCGGAAATTATTTAATCAAAAGTCACAGTTCATCGGTTTGACGTATCGGAAAGACAAACGGAACTAATCTGAATCCTGAAACAGCCCCTGAGACGTTTGAACTGAACCAAAAAAGTTAGACAATAAATAATTTGTCAGGCGACCTTGAGGACCTGAGTCCGGTATTCGACCGGGCTCAGGTTTTTTAGGCGTCTCTTGATACGACGATGGTTATAGTACTCGATATAACGCTTGAGCTCACATTTGAAGTGGTCCAT
>NZ_JACSMT010000074.1:0-5275 GCF_018618815.1 Exiguobacterium sp. s128
GCCGAAAGTAGTTGGGGGCTTCCCCCTGTGAGGATAGGACGTTGCCAGGCCATTGAAAGGACCGATCTGCATACAGCAGGTCGGTTTTTCTTTTAAAAAGCAGTCAAAAAAATGATGTTACTATAAGTTCTTTTAGAAAAAACAACAAAAAAATGAAATAACGCTTGTATTTTTTAAAAACACATGTTATATTAATATCTGTCGAAACGTTATATCATCGCGGGGTGGAGCAGTCTGGTAGCTCGTTGGGCTCATAACCCAAAGGTCGTCGGTTCAAATCCGGCCCCCGCAACCAATTTTTATAATTCAAATCCGAAACGTTTATCGTCGCGGGGTGGAGCAGTCTGGTAGCTCGTTGGGCTCATAACCCAAAGGTCGTCGGTTCAAATCCGGCCCCCGCAACCAATTTTAAACTTAACTTCAACTTTACTACGAAACGTTCAGCGTTTCGTATTTTTTTTTGCCTTTTTTGTTCGGTACAATGGAGTAAGAGAAAAGGAGGAGGGACACAGATGATGAAACTTGAATTGACGAATCTCGAACAGACGACGGCGCTTGCCGTTGAACTGGGACACCGTGCCTTCAAAGGGATGGTCGTGACGCTGGACGGGGACTTAGGGGCAGGAAAGACAACCTTCACCCAAGGATTCGCCAAGGGGCTGGGTGTTACCCGAAACGTCAACAGTCCGACGTTTACGATCATGAAGGTCTATACTGGACGATTGCCGCTTTACCATATGGATGTTTACCGTCTCGAAGGTGGAGATGACATCGGTCTTGAAGAATATTTGAATGGAGATGGTGTCGCTGTCGTCGAATGGTCGGAATTGATTGCTGATGTCCTTCCACCCGAACGCCTTGCGATCACGATTGAACGGACGGGCGATGACTCACGTCGTTTTTTGCTTGAACCGATCGGTGAACAGTACATCAAGATATGTGAGGGGTTAAATCCATGAAAATCGTAGCGATTGATACATCGACGAAACAACTGTCTGTTGCGTTATCGGACGGGAAACAGATCTTGGCAGAAGCCTCTTATGTGACCTCGTTGAACCATGCGACGAAACTGATGCCTTTGCTTGAGCGCATGATGCAGGAAGTCCGCTGGTCACCGCGCGATTTGACACGTGTCGTCATTGCCGATGGACCGGGTTCTTATACCGGTCTTCGGATTGGAGCAACAACGGCCAAGACATTAGCCTATACATTAGGAATCGAGCTTGTTCCCGTCTCGACACTTGAATTGATGGCGGCATCCGCCGGCTCAACCGGTCGCATCGTAGCGATTCAAGACGCCCGCCGCGGAACAGGATTCGTTGGTCTCTACGAAAACGGTCAGTTGGTCGGAGAAGAGCAACATACATTGGTCGCAGATTTCGTCAAGAACTTGCCGGTGGATACGAAAGTGACGGGGGATACGGACAAGTTCGTATCGGAACTTCAACCGTTCACAATCGTTGACCCGGCATTCCGCGCACCACGCGCCGGTGTGTTGGCGATGCTTGGCGCAACACGTCAGCCGGTCGATGTCCATTCGTTTGAACCACGTTACCTGCGTCTCGCGGAAGCAGAAGCCAAATGGATTGAGGCACAACGTCATGAGTAACGTCTTGATTCGAAAAATGACGGTCGCGGACGCACCTGGCGTTCATGCCGTGGAACGCGAATCCTTTGCGACGCCGTGGACACTGGAAGCATTTGTTGCGGAGATGACGCAAAATCCGAATGCCTATTATTTGGTCGCAGAGACCGAAGAAATCATCGGATTCGCGGGACTCTGGCACATTGCCGATGAAGGCCATATCACGAACGTCGCGGTGAAGCGGGGAGCACGAGGGAACGGAATTGGTGAAGCGTTGCTGATCGCATTGATCGGACAGGCACAACAGCTTGACTTACGGGCGATGACTCTTGAAGTCCGTGTCTCGAATACACCAGCTCGGACGTTATATGAAAAACTGGGCTTTTTGTATGCCGGAACACGAAAACGATATTACCAAGATAATAATGAAGATGCAGCCATCTATTGGCTGGAACTAGAAGGAGACGAGCTATGACACAACCGTTGATATTAGCGATTGAATCCAGTTGTGATGAGACAGCCGCTGCTGTCGTGCGAGGTGGAACAGAAATATTATCGAATGTCGTGTCGTCTCAAATCGAGAGTCATAAGCGTTTTGGCGGGGTCGTGCCGGAAGTCGCTTCCCGTCATCACGTGGAACGGATCACATATGTCATTGATGATGCTTTGACGGAAGCAGGCGTCACGATCGATGAGATCGATGCGATTGCCGTCACGGAAGGACCGGGTCTTGTAGGTGCCCTCCTCGTCGGTGTCAGCGCGGCAAAAGCATTGGCTTTTGCTCATAGTAAACCATTGATTGGTGTTCACCACATCGCGGGTCATATTTATGCCAATCGTCTTGTGCAAGAACTTCAGTTTCCACTCGTCTGTTTGATTGCTTCAGGGGGACATACGGAATTGATTTATATGCCGGAAGACGGCGTCTACGAAGTAATCGGGGAAACCCGTGATGATGCAGCCGGAGAAGCGTATGATAAAGTGGCGCGGACCTTGAAGCTCCCGTATCCAGGTGGTCCCCGGATTGATCAACTGGCACAGACGGGACAGGATACGTTCCATTTCCCACGGATTTGGCTTGAGAAAGAGTCATATGACTTTAGTTTCAGTGGCTTAAAATCCTCTGTCATCAATGCCGTCCACAATGCAGAACAACGGGGAGAAGTCATCATCCCGGAAGACTTGGCAGCCAGTTTTCAAGCAAGCGTCGTCGAAGTCCTCGTCACAAAAGCAATTCGTGCGGTCAAAGAAAAAGGCGGAACACAGCTGCTCGTTGCCGGCGGAGTTGCGGCGAACCAAGGGTTACGCAAGGGTTTGACGGAGGCCTGTCAACGGGAAGACATCGAGTTAGTCATTCCACCGATGCACTTATGCGGTGATAATGCCGCGATGATCGGAGCAGCAGCGATTCATCCATATCGTGCCGGTCGCCAATCGACACTTGCCATGAATGCCGAACCTGGGCTAGATTTAAAGTAAGGAATTCGAGAGACATGGGGGAAATGGAATGAAAAAAGTCATCATCGTGTTATTAGGTGTGCTCGTCATTGTCGCAATCGGCTTACAGATTCGTGAAATCGTCGATGCGTATCAAATCGCCTATAAAGAAGAACTTGTACCAGATAAAAAAGCAGTCGAAGCGAATACGAAACTGCAGCCCCTGTACGAAATTGGTCGGGCGGAAGGGGAACAGACACGGATTGAGAAGCTGTATGCGTTTGATCAGACCGTCAACGGTGAATTAAAGAACGTTGTATTGGTAGACCGGAAATACGGTTTGACGAATAAGGCAAGTGATGACTTCTTTACGATTGCACCAGGCAAGCCGGCAACGGAGCAAGAAAAGAAATCCTTCCAACCGATGATCGACCGACTCGATGCGGAACAAATCCAAGCGGAGGTCATCTCGAAGCACCAGGTTATGGCCAGTGAAAACAATAAAAAACGGACGTTGACGCTTTACAAAGTCTTTTATAAAGATACCGATCAAAAAGAATACCTGTTTTTCATCGAGAAAGACGGCGGCTTGAAGCTGGATCTCTTTAAAAAAGGGTACTCCCGTCTGTCCAATTATTAAATGAAAAGCGATGTTCGCCTAGAGTCTAGGTAAACATCGCTTTTTTCATTTCCATTCGAGCAAACCGGTTAGATCATCATAAATACTGTCCGGATCAAGGTTCAACTCTTCGACAGGCAGACTCGACCGGTTGATCCAGGCCGTCCGAAACCCAAAACTTTTGGCGCCGGTGATGTCCCAACCGTTTGACGACATGAACAGGACCTCTTCTCGTTTCAGACCAAGGGTGTTGAGGGCATGCATGTATGAGGCCGGAGTGGGCTTGTATTGTTTGATGTCATCGACACTGATGATGTGGTCGAACCGGTCTGCTAGTCCGGATTGTTCGATCAAGGGATCGAGCATATCGTGTGAGCCGTTTGAAAAAACCGCCAGTTGTTTATCCCCCATCTGTTGCAACACGGTATCGACTTCCGGATAGTGGTTGAGTTTCAGATACACATCCATCAGTTCCGTGATATTCTCTTCCGTGATATGCAATTTTAATTGTAAGAGCGCATAACGGAGTGCGTCGCGCGTGACTTGGCTGAATGGAACGTATTGACCGTTCAACTGACGTAAAAACGAGTACTCGAGTTGCTTTTGGCGCCAGGCCTGGCTGATCGCTTCCCCATGTCCCGGGTACAATTCTTCTGCTTTTACTTTGACGGAATGGACATCGAATAAGGTCCCGTATACATCAAAGACTAGTGCTTTAATCGATTGTGTCATAAGTATCACCCTTCTAGTTGAGATAGTCTCTTTTACGTAGTTCCCGCAAACCAACTTCACTGAAACACATTCAATTAGGAGAAGAAGGCGTGACGCGAGCCGGATTCGGGAACTGATAGATAAGACCAGGGTCTACTGGAAAGGAAATGAGACATTTTATGACACGCCAACAAAAAATTATTCGAATTCTTCTGCTGGTCCTGATCATCAGCGGACTGATTTGGTTCAGCCGTGCCTATCTCGATATTAACCCGACGGATATCAAAGAATGGATTTTATCGTTCGGAATGTGGGCACCTATCCTCTACATTCTGCTTTATACGATCCGTCCACTGATTTTTTTCCCGGCTTCCGTCTTGTCGATTACAGGCGGACTGGCTTTTGGCGCTCTTATGGGGACCGTTTATACGGTCATCGGGGCGACACTGGGCGCCGTCGTCGCATTTCTCGTCGCCAAAAAACTGGGCACCGGCCTGATCAAGCAGAAGGACAGTGCCGGTAAAGTCGAACAAATTCAGCACCAACTTGAGAAAAATGGATTCATCTATGTGTTGATCTTCCGTTTGCTGCCGATCTTTAACTTTGATTTGATCAGTTATGCCGCCGGGTTATCGAAGGTCCGGTTATTGCCGTTTTTCCTCGCGACGTTGATCGGCATCATTCCCGGAACGTTTGCCTATAACTTTTTAGGGAGTAGTATCGTTTCGAAGGATCCACGCATCATCATCGGAGCCGTCACTGTTTTTGTTGTGTTGACGATTGTTCCGTGGTACATCCAAAAACGCTGGAAAGCAAAAAAGAACCTCGGCTGATGTGAACTGCCCCATAAAAGTTGGACATAAAAATCCAACTTTTATGGGGTGTTTTTTATGGTCAAATATACGAAGGCGTTTAAGATCAAG
>NZ_JACSMT010000075.1:0-5145 GCF_018618815.1 Exiguobacterium sp. s128
AATGGGAGACCACGGAAATGTCTCAACTGGAAAACTGCATACGAGGTCTTCTCGGAAGAAGTGTTGCACTTAATTTGACAAACCGTCGTCTAAAAAAAATGATTTTCTTCTATATTAAATGTATTTTTTTAAAAAATAGACCACTCAGTCATCTTTTTGTAATGTTTTTGTTACAAATGAAATAGACAAAATGTTACAGTTAAAGCATACGATTTTCCGTAAAGGAGCTCAGACATCGATGGACTCATACAACTCAGGTAACCCGATTGGACTTGGTCCAAGACACCGAAAACCAAAACGAAAGTATGTCGCTAAGCTTTTTATTTTTCTAGCCCTTCTGTTGCTTCCGATCGGCGGTTATGTCATTTATCAATACCTCAGTTCGAACCAACAGCAAACTGCCGTAAAGTCCGTACAGTCACTAAGTGAAGTCCCGGTTGCAAATCTCGACAAAGCACGTGTCGAAAAATGGAACGGCATTACTAAAAAAGTGGCTTACCTGACTTTTGAAGATGGTCCGACAGCATTGACGTCAGATATTTTACAGTCATTAAAGGAACAAAACGCCAAAGCAACGTTCTTTTTGATGGGTCCTAACATCAATCAGCAAGCGAATGTGGTGCGTACGATGTCAAATGACGGTCACTACATCGGATTACACAGTGAAACGCACGACTACGATACGTTATATGAAAAGAAGCAATATGTTCCCGAAATGCTGCGTGTTCAAAAACAAATCAAGCAACTGACGGGTCATGCCCCACTTCTGACACGTCCGCCGTACGGTTCGTCTCCCAGCATTACCAAATCGATTGCGAAAGAAATCGAACGAGCAAATCTTCGGGTGTGGGACTGGTCAATCGATTCGATGGATTGGTACTACAAGGACAGTGCCAAGGAAGTTGCTAAAACAGTCATTGATCGGGCGGAGGATCCCGTCGAAATCATCCTGTTACACGAACAACCGCAAACGTTGCGCGCATTACCGGCAATCATTGCAGGTCTCAAGAAAAAAGGTTATCAATTCTCGATTTATGATGAAGACTTCCATATTCCCTATAATTTTTCGAAATACCCAAATCTGTAAGGAGCTACGATAGTCAATTACCCATCACTAAAGTGACAGGCTTGTGAAAGCCTGAAATGGACTAGTCTCGGTTCTTACGAACTCCGTTGGTTGGGTCATGACACCTCTCGGTACCTGTTCTAGCCGATTGCCCTGTCGTCTGTGATTAAAAGTCCTGTTGGGTCGGGACGGTGTTGCAGATGTAAAACGCCTTCCCAACATTGACGAAGAACACACACATCGAAAATGGACTGGAGAAGCGTCATGCTGTCGACGCACGTTGCATCAGCGGGAATCGACTAGCAGAAGCACCGAAGGTGTCGTATCTTTTCCGACAGGTACGCGCGAACAACCGTCAACTGCATCAGATGACCATCGGAAAGGCTGGTAAAAGAAAGGCGAACAAAGCGGAGCGCCTTGTCCACGGCTATCAACTGTTCGACAAGGTGCAGTACGAGGGACAGACGTGTTTCGTGTTCGGAAGACGTAAGACCGGCTATTTCGACCTTAGGACGTTACAAGGAGTCCGCGTTCATAAATCCGCTTCGCATAAGAAACTGATACTACTTGAGAGAGCGACGACATGGCTCGTCGACATCCAACCAGAAGGAGGTGAGGGTCGGCTCCTCCCATGACTGAAGTCACGGGTCTCCGCCACCCTATAAACAATGAAAAAACGGATGTTTTTAGCTAGTAGTTTGACCGGTCTCAGCATCCTTCTACTCAGTGCGTGTTCGACTGATCCGGCTTCCTCGATTTACGACCAGTTAGAGAAGCAGGCGCAACTCGAACAAAAAGCGGAAACCATCGCAGAGCAACGAACACGGCAAGATGAAGTTTCTGTCAACACGTATCAGGCGGTGCTAGAGGCTGGAGCCGACGACATCAAACGTGCTCAAAATGAACGTGATGAACTGACGGATTTGAACCAAAAGCGGGTTGATCTATTAAAACAAGAACAAAAAATCCGGAGCCGTGCGTTCGAAGAGTTCGATCGACAGGAATTGACGGATGAAATAGCGACCTTACCGGCTGATGCAAAAAAAGATGGTACGGCGTTACTGGACATTTTTGATCAGAGAAAAAAAGCCTTTAACACCTTTTTAAAACGTTACGAAGCGGTGATCACCTCTGAAAAGAAAGTGCTCTCCTACTTGACCGAAAAACCGAATTTCGTTAAGATTGACGAAGCAACAGCGGATTTAAACCAAACTTCTCGTCAAGCGACAGATGCTTTAAAGACGTTTAATCAACTGACGGTCCGGTACAACGAATTAAAGCCTGCCTTTTATGAAAAGGTTGGACTCAACATTAAATAACTCACACAGGTTGCAACCAAACCCTGTCCAAAAAACCTGGACAAGGCCCCGTTGCAACCTTTTTTGTGCGTTCTAAAACATGGAGGAACCTATATGAATCGTTCTAAAGCAACACTTTTCGTCTTAATTGGTGCCATCAGCTATGGTGTCTTATCCACCATCGTCAAACTAGCATATGGTGCTGGTTTCGACTCGGCTGCCGTTTCTGGCAGCCAATTCTTTTTCGGTTGGTTGATGATTTTTATCTTAGCGTTACTGACAAAAAATTTACGGTTAGCCCCGACAACGGCGCTTACCTTAATCACGATCGGAATTTCAAGCGGGACGACCGGCTACTTGTATTACCAAAGTCTCCAAACGGTTTCAGCTTCTGTTGCCATCATTCTGCTGTTCCAATTCACGTGGATTGGTGTCGTGATTGATTCGCTTTTGACAAAACGTCTTCCATCACGTCCACACTTTTTATCGGCCGTCTTATTGATTGGTGGAGCAGTCTTAGCCAGTGCTGCTTACTCAAGTCCACTTGATCTTCGCGGCACTTTGTTTGGACTGGGTGCGGCCATCAGTTTCTCGATTTTCTTATTAGCGAGTGGTCGAGTCGCCAATCATGTCCCGGTCATCAAAAAAAGTTTTTATATGATGACCGGTGGACTCCTGTTCGTGATGATTATGTATCCCCCAACAACCTTCCTGACTGTCTCGAATTTTGAACAAGGGTTGATTTGGTACGCGCTGCCGCTTGGATTGTTTGCCTTGATTTTGCCACCGCTTCTGTTTGCTGCAGGAGCACCACATCTCAGTTCTGCTAGTGTCTCGTTGTTAGGAGCTGCAGAACTCCCGACAGCTGTCATCTGTTCGGTCCTCATCTTGGGTGAACACCTATCCGCTTCCCAGTGGATCGGGATCATCATCATCTTAATCGGGATCTTCTACCCGATTTATGTGAGTAGTCTTAAACAACCTACTGTTTCTGTTCAACGTCAAAACGACCTTTCCTGAAAAAATCAGGAAAGGCCGTTTTTTTATTTTTGCCGTTTCATGGCATCTGCTACGAATTCGACATCGGTACCGATGATGATTTGGACATTTGTTGCGCCCATCTTCATGACACCTTTTGCTCCTGCAGCTTTAATCGCTGCTTCATCAATGATGCTTGCATCCTTTACTTGAAGACGGAGGCGTGTCGCACAGTTATCAATCGCCGTCACGTTCTCCGTTCCTTGTAATCCTGCAAAAATCCGGGCTGCCTGTTGCTCATACTTGTCATCAGACACTCCTGCGACAAGTCCCGTGTCCGTTACGAGTGATTCATCTTCACGACCCGGTGTTTTCAGATCAAACTTCGTGATCATGAAGTAGAATAGGAAGTAATAGATGACCGCGAACGCCAGACCAACGAGAAGTAACAGTAAGGGTTTGGTCGCAATCCCAAAATTCAAGACATAATCGATGAATCCTGCTGAGAAGGAGAAGCCGTGCAGAATACCAAGTAAGTTGACGACGGCCATTGACACACCGGTCAGAACAGCATGAATCACGTACAAGACAGGTGACAAGAACATAAACGAAAACTCAATCGGTTCCGTGATTCCGGTCAAGAACGAGGTTAATCCTAAACCAATCATCGCTCCCGCGACCGCTTTACGATTTTCCTTCCGTGCTGCCATGACCATTGCGGCAGCAGCGGCCGGCAAGGCAAACATCATGATTGGGAAGAATCCAGCTTGATAAATACCGGCCGTCGGATCACCGGCGAAGAACCGGGCGATATCTCCGTTCGCAATCGTTCCGTCTGCTTTTTCGTAGGAACCAAAGACGAACCAAAAAATATTATTTAAGACATGGTGAAGACCTACAGGAATCAAGAGTCGGTTGAAGAAACCAAACAGGGCGGCTCCTCCGGCTCCAAGGCTGACCATCCACTCTCCTGCATTGTTGATCCCGTCTTCGATGAACGGCCATAAGTAACCAAATACAAATGCTAGAACTAGCATCGCTGCTGAAGTAACGATCGGAACAAAACGACGTCCCCCAAAGAAGGCTAACCAATCCGGCAATTTAATATTATAAAAACGGTTGTATAACAGTCCGGCGACGATACCGGCGATGATTCCGCCAAACACTGCCATGTTGACCATCGAACCTAAAGTCGCCTGACTGGCGATGGAACTCAAGGTCGCCCCATCGACCTTGGTCGAGGAATCATTGACGATGGCGGCAATCGCATCATACTTCGCCTGAATCTGAGCATCCGAATAATCTTTATTCATCGAGTCGACGCCCGTCTTTAGAACCAAATACCCGACCGCTCCCGCTAAACCAGCGGCTCCACTTGCATCAATCGATAAACCAATCGCTACACCAATCGCAAAAATCAGCGGCAAGTTATCAAAAATCGCCCCACCGGCAGCAACCATCAGTGGAACATCTAACATATCTGCTGATCCGAGTCGAAGGACAATTCCTGCGGCTGGTAAAACGGCAATCGGTAACATCAATGCTTTACCGATTCGTTGAAGAAACTGCAACATACACTTCACCCTTTCTGGATAAAAAACTAATAATGACATGACGATGAAAACGCTTTAACACTTATTATTATTATTCCACATACACATCTAAATGACTAGACCTTTATACAAATTTTTTAACAAAAAAAGATCCCTCTGAATGAACTGAACCAAAAAAGTTAGACAATAAATAATTTGTCAGGCGACCTTGAGGACCTGAGTCCGGTATTCCACCGGGCTCAGGTTTTTT
>NZ_JACSMT010000076.1:0-4883 GCF_018618815.1 Exiguobacterium sp. s128
CATAAGCCGGCACACTCATTTGAAAACTTTCTGCTATCTCAGAAAGTTTCTCAAATTCGACTTCACTCACTCGAAAATTGACCTGTCGGTTCTCTTTTCGGTTCGCCTTCAAAACAACCGCCCCCTCTGAATACGTACGAATTATGCCTCGAATGATG
The DNA here is from genome assembly GCF_018618815.1 of Exiguobacterium sp. s128. Classification (NCBI taxonomy): domain Bacteria; kingdom Bacillati; phylum Bacillota; class Bacilli; order Caryophanales; genus Exiguobacterium; species Exiguobacterium sp. s128. The sequence continues at coordinate 159 of NZ_JACSMT010000076.1, forward strand.
GACGAGTAAAAGGATTTTACTCGTCCATCATATTCGATTCATAGAGGGGTTGGCAAGCTTCGTATTTGCTAGCCACTTCGTGTCGCACATACAGCTTGTCGGGGGATTCCCCGAGCCCCTTTCTCTAAAAAAATTAGAGACCGTTCTTTCGTCTTAGGAGACGAAAGAAGCTACTTCCTAAAGGAAGTAGCCTGGTAGATCGCTTTGAAGTATTCATTACATTTGAATTCAAAAAGAGTGCTTCCTTTTGAAATTCTTATACAAATATTGAATCTTGTATTGTCAGAAAACTCATGTAAGCGTACAATAATGAGTAACAAAATATGGACGAAGACACAAAAAACGCCACTTCTCCTATCTACTTGTCGCCAAACGAGTAGATGATCAACGAAGTGACGCTTTTGAATAGCGAGTGCACTAACACTAGCTATTGATCGTTGAAGGCACATGGCCGTGACTTCAACTAAGATGAACTTATCATACTAATTAAACCTATACTTTACAAGGTTTTAGTACAGAAAAAGGACATCGTTCAGTAGCGAGTTTTGCGAAACCTGCTATCGAACGATGTCCTTTTTGTTTTGGTTTTACATATAAAAGAGGTCAGCACTCGCTCTTTAAACGAGTAGGTTCATCTAGCCGACGCAGTAAAATAGATCGGTCATCACCGCAGTTCCAGTAGGTGATGCGACGTTAGCAGGGGAAGGACGTAAAGCCCTGTACATAGCCTAAGTCCTCATAAGGATATGGTAAAGATCGTTGAGAGGTTCAGACGGGGTCATATGGTACGAGACCGTAGGCAGTCCCACGACAAACGGTGGGGAATTTCCTAGTAGGCGGCTGTATGATTGCTGTGACACGACCTGAGGTGGCTTCTGGCCACGTCAGAGTGGATTATATGACGAGTCGCCGAAAGGCAGCAAGGTAGGGCGTGGAAACGCCTTGTGTGCGCACTAGCGCAGCGAGTCATATCGTAGGGGCGTGATTCCCCTGCAGTCTTGGAACGCCTAGACATACGGATACCTCGTCCTACACTGGACGCAGAAACGTTGGGCAGATTTAATCCTTTTATTTTCAAGGGGTTAGTCTGCCCATCCAGCCGTTTTCCTCGCCTTCCTCCCGCAGTATGCACATGCTCTTCTAGTGCATCAAGTCTTTTTGAGTAAAAAAAGGAAAAGAAAATGCCGGAAAAGATGAAGATCAACGACTGGAGAACATGTCGTGCGAGGAACGTTGAAGGAGGGAGCGAAGCGATTCCATTCAATGTGACGCAGTACGCCAGCAAACGAAGTGAAGGCGGAAACGCCGAAAACGAAGTGCGGTAGTCTGGGATATTTAAGATATTATGAAGCTATTTAGAAAGTAGAATGTATTTTACTTTGTATTAGATATTTCTATGATCTATTAAAAATGATTTAATCATTTAGTGTTAGGAATTCGTCCTCTTTTAAAGGAACATTGCCTTGAGCATTATTACCGTAGTAGGTAACTACATATTTATTTTCATCATTTTTTTTCACAAAAAATTCGTATTCGATTTTTGATTCGTCATCAAAAACGAGTGTATACATATATCCGAATTTATTAAATGATGAGTTTGTTTCATACGTACTTGGTGAAATAGAAAATTCTTTTTTAATTACTGATTCTAGTATTTCTTTACGATGATTTTGCTCATTTAAAAATAATAAAAGTCCAATAAGAAGCGTAGTAATTAATATTAATAGTATGAATATTGAGATCTTCTTCTTTTTTGAATTAATCATTCAAAATCACCTTTTCCTTTTTTAGGTAAATTAAGTTCTTTTATGTATATATTATACTAAAAGGGGGATTTAATCGTGAAAAAGTTTAGTTTCTTTTTGGTCTTTGCTTTATTTATTAGTATTTCTTTAATTTTCAATCCTGTAAATATTAAAGCCGAAGGTTCAGACATTCTTCAAATCGGAGATGAGAACTCTACCACTTCTTTGAGTGAAGCTCCTTTTTCAATTCCATCAGTCGATACAGATGTTATTGACGTTGATATTGATGAAGATGGAACAGTTAAACCAGGTGAAACAGTTCGTTACCCACACTCTACAATTATAGTTAAATCAGGAGATGTATTGGTATCTGATAAGAGTTGGGATGCTACAAAATTTGTAGGGCATTCTGCTATCGTTGGTTCAGACTTTTTAGTCCGAGAAGTTTTGACAGGATCAACTCCTGGTAAAACTAGATCACTTTCTACTCACCTTACCAATCAATCAGGTGGAACTGTAAAAATTTATCGACATTCTAATACAACAGCGCGTGCTGAAGCAGGTCAATGGGCTGTAAATAATGTTAATAAAGTTACAAGTTACAGATTCTCAACGAATCTCAAAGATGTTTCTTACAACTATTGTTCAAAATTTGTTTGGCAGGCTTTCAACAAAAATGGATACACAGCCGGATATCTAAGTAATGTTTCGCTTGTAGGACTAGATACTCATGGTTATGTATATCCTGATTCATTTAGCTACAATATGAAATTTGTAGGTTCGTACAGATAATTTAAGGAAATAAATGCTATCATTGCGTGAAATGACAATTCCTCGCAACGTTACCCTTGCTACAGAGCCAAGCACGAAAAAAAGGGGCGAAATCGCCCCTTTTCACAAACTTTTTTTTATTTAAATTAATAAACAAACCTTTGAATTACATAAACTAAGGCGATTAATAATAATAAGCCGATCGTGTTCACTATTATTTTTTTCGGTAGAGAAGTTTCAGAAGAATACTTGAGGCTGGCTATATAAATAGCAAAAACTGTTATATAAAGCACGATAAACCATTCAGATAAAGCAAAGGTAATAGTCCCGATGATAATCATCACTGATAGGTTTCTATTAACTTTGGGGTCTTTAATCGCTTCAAACATGCTATCACTCCTTTGCCTCAAGCATAATCAATCATAAACGACTATTCTATACATTTTATGGTAATTCTATATTTGCTAGTGAAGCCATGAAACGAATACTAAGATAGATCGGCACGAGGAAGATTGCCGTCATCAGTCCTTGCTTGGCTGCATCTAGCCATTCTGTTGTGATGATTTTCCATCTAACGCTCGAAATCTTGTTCGAAAGATCTGTTGATATTTCGTTTAGCTGTTGTTCGTGCCTGCTCTTGAGACTGTTCATGTCTGTCTCGATCTTCTGTGTGTTGTTCTCGAGTATCTGCTTTAGCTCGCTTTGTTGCGCGATGATGCTGCTGTTGGCCTTCTCGCTCGTTTGCTTGAGTTGGCTCGTGATCAGCTTGTGGCTGTCGTTCAATTGCTCGAGGTGTGTACTCTGTATGTTCTTCAGCTGCTCGTGAAGGACTTGCTGGTTCTTGCTGAGTTGGTTCGAGTAGGTTTCGATCAATGCCTGTAATCGTTCGTTTATGTTGCTGGTATGCTTTTCGAGTTCCTTGCTTCGATTGTTCAAGCTTTCGGTTGAATTCTTCATAATCAAATTCGTCACTTCTTCGGTGTCCTTGCTGATCTGAACGAGATTCTCGATTTCCTGTTGGAACGTCATCTCCTTCTGGACGACCTCCTGCAGGACGGTCGACAGATAGCCCTCGACGGCTCTCAGGCGCATCAGAAGCTCCTGTTCGTTCTGAATCAAGGATTCCTGTGTTTGGCGTGGTATCGCTTCCTGCTCGTTCTCCGTGTGATACTCCGGTGTGTCTTCCGACTTCACCAATTCCTGTTCTTTCGCCTTCAATTGGTCTTTCAAACCCATCCTTGATGACCTCCCTCTCATAGTCTGCCCCTAGTTTGTTGTCTCGTACTCGTTTCTTGTTTGTATGGTCGTAGTAGGTCGTCGTGTTTCCCCGTTCTCGTACCTCGATATTGTGAGCCTTCAACAGATATACCTTAAACTCATCGTAACTATTCGTGGATGCCTTCGATTCTTCGATGTTCGTCCGGATCTCGTCCTTCCAAGAGGTCTTGCCCTTCTCGAGAAGGGCTTTCTCCGCCAATGTATAGCGAACCGGAGCGTCCTTTTTCACGATGACGGACAATCCTCGTTCCTGACAGAGCCGATCGCTCTCCTCGCGAATCCGATGGAGGTCCTTCTTCGAGGATTGATACTTGCTGCCACTCTCGAAATTCACGGCATTGATGATGATGTGATTATGAATATGCTCCTTGTCCGTATGCGTGTAGATGACGGCTTCATGCCCTTTTGAGATGGCTCGAGCGAGTTCTTGCCCGATCTCGTTCGCTTGTTTGGCTGTCACTTCCCCTGGCTTAAAGGATTGAATGACATGATGGGCTTGAATCCCGTCCGGTTTGCCCCATAATTCTCTCGTCGCCTTCATCTGAGACTTGGTATACTCCGGTGGACAATCGACCCCTGATCGTTCTTCTGCTCGTTTCTCAGCGTAGGAAATGAGCTTGTTGGCTACTTTTGTATTGCCGAGTTGAATTGTTGCCATATCTGATTCAACTCCTTCTGTATGTTTTCCAGTTCTTCTTTCGGTACTGATTTGCCCTCGTTTGCGTGTTTGGTCATCTGGTTTACGTTGTTCCCGATGGCACGCAATTGACGGGCAATCTCAAATGCACCCTCTCGATCGATCTTCGGTGGTCGCATTCTCGATCCTTGTGCCTGCTTTTTAACATAAGCCGGCACACTCATTTGAAAACTTTCTGCTATCTCAGAAAGTTTCTCAAATTCGACTTCACTCACTCGAAAATTGACCTGTCGG
>NZ_JACSMT010000077.1:0-2957 GCF_018618815.1 Exiguobacterium sp. s128
GCCTCGACCGATTAGTATCACTCAGCTCCGCATGTCGCCATGCTTCCACCCGTGACCTATCTACCTCATCGTCTCTGAGGGGTCTTTCTTGATTACTCAAAGGGAAATCTCATCTTGGAGGGGGCTTCATGCTTAGATGCTTTCAGCATTTATCCCGTCCGCACGTAGCTACCCAGCGATGCTCCTGGCGGAACAACTGGTACACCAGCGGTGCGTCCATCCCGGTCCTCTCGTACTAAGGACAGCTCTCCTCAAATTTCCTGCGCCCACGACGGATAGGGACCGAACTGTCTCACGACGTTCTGAACCCAGCTCGCGTACCGCTTTAATGGGCGAACAGCCCAACCCTTGGGACCTACTCCAGCCCCAGGATGCGATGAGCCGACATCGAGGTGCCAAACCTCCCCGTCGATGTGGACTCTTGGGGGAGATCAGCCTGTTATCCCCAGGGTAGCTTTTATCCGTTGAGCGATGGCCCTTCCATGCGGAACCACCGGATCACTAAGCCCGACTTTCGTCCCTGCTCGACTTGTAGGTCTCGCAGTCAAGCTCCCTTCTGCCTTTGCGCTCTACGAATGATTTCCAACCATTCTGAGGGAACCTTTGGGCGCCTCCGTTACTGTTTAGGAGGCGACCGCCCCAGTCAAACTACCCGCCTGACACGGTCCTCCAGCCGGATGACGGCTGCGAGTTAGAGACTCTATGCATGAAGGGCGGTATCCCAAGGGTGACTCCTCCGAAGCTGGCGCTCCGGTCTCGACGTCTCCCGCCTATCCTGTACATCATGCACAAAGCCTCAATATCAGGCTGTAGTAAAGCTCCATGGGGTCTTTCCGTCCTGTCGCGGGTAACCTGCATCTTCACAGGTACTATGATTTCACCGGGTCTCTCGTTGAGACAGTGCCCAAATCGTTACGCCTTTCGTGCGGGTCGGAACTTACCCGACAAGGAATTTCGCTACCTTAGGACCGTTATAGTTACGGCCGCCGTTTACTGGGGCTTCGGTTCAAAGCTTCGCTTGCGCTAACCCATCCCCTTAACCTTCCAGCACCGGGCAGGCGTCAGCCCCTATACGTCATCTTGCGATTTAGCAGAGACCTGTGTTTTTGCTAAACAGTCGTTTGGGCCTATTCACTGCGGCTCTACTCAATGTAGAGCGTCCCTTCTCCCGAAGTTACGGGACCATTTTGCCGAGTTCCTTAACGAGAGTTATCCCGCGCGTCTTAGAATTCTCATCCCGCCTACCTGTGTCGGTTTACGGTACTGGCACCTTCCACCTCACTAGAGGCTTTTCTTGGCAGTGTGAAATCGTGACCTTCGTCCCTACGGGACTCCGCATCGTTCCTCGACTTTGATGCCTGACGGATTTGCCAATCAGACGGTCTCGAAACTTACACATGCACTTCCATCCGCATGCGTCACTATCCTCCTGCGTCCCCCCATTGTTCAAACGGTGGATCGGTGGTACAGGAATATCAACCTGTTATCCATCGCCTACGCCTTTCGGCCTCGGCTTAGGTCCAGACTAACCCTGAGCGGACGAGCCTTCCTCAGGAAACCTTGGGCTTTCGACGGAGGGGATTCTCACCCCTCTTTTCGCTACTCACACCGGCATTCTCACTTCCAAACGCTCCACTGCTCCTTACGGTACAGCTTCACAGCGGTTTGGAACGCTCCCCTACCATTCCTTACGGAATCCGCAGCTTCGGTGGTATGTTTAGCCCCGTTACATTTTCGGCGCGGCGCCACTCGACTAGTGAGCTATTACGCACTCTTTGAATGGTGGCTGCTTCTAAGCCAACATCCTAGCTGTCTAGGCAGCGCCACATCCTTTTCCACTTAACATACACTTTGGGACCTTAGCTGGCGGTCTGGGCTGTTTCCCTCTTGACTACGGATCTTATCACTCGCAGTCTGACTCCCGAGTATAAGTTGCCGGCATTCGGAGTTTAACTGAATTCGGTAACCCTGTGGGGGCCCCTAGTCCAATCAGTGCTCTACCTCCGGAACTCTCAACCTCGAGGCTAGCCCTAAAGCTATTTCGGGGAGAACCAGCTATCTCCAGGTTCGATTGGCATTTCACCGCTACCCACACCTCATCCCCGCACTTTTCAACGTGCGTGGGTTCGGACCTCCAGTCAGTGTTACCTGACCTTCATCCTGGACATGGGTAGATCACCTGGTTTCGGGTCTACGACAACGCACTATGGCGCCCTATTCAGACTCGCTTTCGCTACGGCTCCGCCTCATCAGCTTAACCTCGCGCGCTATCGTAACTCGCCGGTTCATTCTACAAAAGGCACGCCATCACCCATTAACGGGCTCTGACTACTTGTAGGCATACGGTTTCAGGATCTATTTCACTCCCCTTCCGGGGTGCTTTTCACCTTTCCCTCACGGTACTGGTTCACTATCGGTCACTAGGGAGTATTTAGCCTTGGGAGATGGTCCTCCCGGATTCCGACGGGGTTTCACGTGTCCCGCCGTACTCAGGATCCACTCTGGAGGGAAAACAGTTTCAGCTACAGGGCTGTCACCTTCTTCGGCCGACCTTTCCAGGTCGTTCACCTACTGTCTTCCTTTTTGACTCCGTATAGAGTGTCCTACAACCCCGGAGAGCATGCTCTCCGGTTTGGGCTGTTCCCGTTTCGCTCGCCGCTACTCAGGGAATCGCATTTGCTTTCTCTTCCTCCGGGTACTTAGATGTTTCAGTTCCCCGGGTCTGCCTCACGCTACACTATGTATTCATGTAACATGTCCCATCCCATTACGGATGGTGGGTTCCCCCATTCGGAAATCCTCGGATCAAAGCATACTTACTGCTCCCCGAAGCATATCGCTGTTCGTCGCGTCCTTCATCGGCTCCTAGTGCCAAGGCATCCACCGTACGCCCTTCATACCTTGATCTAGCATTTTGGTATTCTAAGAACACACGTCTAATGACATGGTTATAAAAA
>NZ_JACSMT010000078.1:0-4545 GCF_018618815.1 Exiguobacterium sp. s128
TTTTGTGTGGTAACTCTATTCTACACGAGGTCGTTATGGGTTTTTTTGTGTTTTCAGCTAGGTGTTGCACTTAATATTACAATTCGTCAATAATAAAAAAGCTTTGTATGAACAAATTGGTGACTCGATTTATAAAAAGAAAAATATAAAACAGAAAATATAAAACAGAATAGAAGATTAAAGCAAAATATTAGTTTTTTTAAAATTGATGAATAGCGAACGTAGAATATCATTGGAATATTTAGAGAAAGTCTGTCGCTAAATTAGCGTTGACTTTTTTTTACGAAAACATGTATAAATAATGTTTAATTAAAAAAGAAGTAGGGGAAATTCAAAATGTTGGCATTTAAAATTATTTGTAAGCGTTTGATATTTGATTTTAACATTAAATTTTAAACGCTGTTAATCCAAAAGGAGGAAGAGATCATGAGTAGAAAAGAGAATACATTTATCGACCTGTTTAATAGCCAAGCGGAAGTATTAAGCAAGGTGAATGAATTAAAGGCACAGGGTTATAATGAAAGAGATATGTATGTCGTCGCACAAGATAAAGATTCGTTTTCTATGTTGAAAGACCAGACAGACGTGAATGTGGATACTACGGGTGAAGAGCAGCATCAAGGGTTCATGGGGAAATTCATGGCTGCCTTCTCTGATGATTCTTCTACGGAAGCATTCAATGGTATGGGGCTAGATCGTACTGAATCAGAAGAGTACCGTCGTCAAGTACAGAATGGAAAATTGGTATTGTACGTAGACAGTGATTATGGGGATTCTTACGAAAAACACAATCAGAGTTATGGTCAAGGATACGGTACGACTTCAGAAGTGGACCGGAATCAGGATTACGATAAATCTTCAGAAATGGATCGGACATCTACTACTGCATCAGATGTTGGGACAGAGGAAGAACGTATTCGCCTACATGAAGAACGTTTGAACGTTGATAAAGAAAGAGTTCAAACTGGAGAAGTAAACGTTAGCAAACGTGTTGTCGAAGATCAACAATCCATTGAAGTCCCTGTTGAGCGTGAAGAAGTATATGTAGAACGTCGCCCAGTCAACGAGAGCGAAACGAGAACAGAGGCGTTTGTAGACGAAAATGACTCCATCCATGTCCCGCTTTCTGAAGAACGCGTTGTAGTTTCAAAACAAGATGTCGTTACTGAAGAAATTGTGGTCGGGAAACGGAAAGTTCAAGATACTGAAATCGTCTCAGAAACAGTTCGTCGTGAAGAAGCGGATATCGATGATGGTACGAGTACAACGAATAATCTTGATCGAGATAACAGACTTGATCGAGATAATGATCTTGATCGAAACAACGGACTTGATCGAGATGATAGAAGATAATTTTATAGTTAATTGTTAAAAGAGAGTAGCTCATCAGCTACTCTCTTTTTTGTGAAAGGTCTGGTCGCATCCTCTTACTTCGAAGAATTGCCTGAACTGAAAGTTTTAGTTATGCCCGTATTCGCTGTAGTTATGGTGATCGCGTTCGGAAAACGACGGATTCAGTTGCAAGTTCATCAATTGTTATTCAAGAAGCGTCCTGAAGAACATATTCAAGCCAAAGCAAATAAAGAAAAACGCTTCCAAAACCGAACGTTCGGATTAATTAAAGAACTAAATTTCGCTTTTATGGTTGACCGTCCATTTTTTGCGTGCTACGATGTGTCTGTTCTTATTTTTATCATCCACTAAAAAACAAAAAATAATGCCGTATAATTCTGGGGATATGGCCCGGAAGTCTCTACAGGAACACCTTAAAGGTTCCTACTACGGCGTGCACTGATTCTGGTGTGCGCTTAAAGAAACGGCTTTTACCGCTTAGGTAACTGCCGTTTTTTTCGTTTCTTGAGACGGCTTATTTGGAAAGAGGGCAACCATGAGCACACAGATGAAACCGCAACAACCAAAACAAAAGGAGAACGCGATTGCGCGTTACTTCGATTTTAATGGACTCGGTACGAATATGCGGACAGAGTTCATCGCCGGTATGACGACCTTCTTCGCAATGGCCTACATCTTGTTCGTCAATCCGAACACGCTTGCTGAAGCCGGGATGGATGCAGGAGCAGTCTTCGGAGCAACGGCACTCGTTGCGATCATCGGTTCGGTGACGATGGGCCTACTCGCCAATTACCCAATCGCCCTGGCGCCCGGTATGGGACTCAACGCATTCTTCGCCTACAGCGTCGTCATCGGAATGGGCATTCCGTGGGAGACCGCTTTATCCGGTGTCTTGGTATCCGGACTTGTCTTCATGGTCTTGACGGCGTCCGGTATTCGCGAAACGATCATCAATGCGATTCCTGAACCCCTTAAAATGGCAGTTGCTGCCGGAATCGGTTTATTCATTGCTTTCATCGGTTTGAAAACAGGTGGTATCGTCGTCGCCAATGAAGCAACACTCGTCTCACTTGGTAATCTTGGTCAAGGAACAACATTACTTGCCGTCTTCGGATTAGTCATTTCAGCGATCTTAATGACACGTGGTATTAAAGGCGCCATCTTCTTCGGAATGATCATTACAGCGATTGCGGGGATGATCTTCGGCTTGATTCCCGTACCATCCGGTCTAGGTGAGATCGTCTCGGCGCCACCAAGCATCGCACCGACATTCGGACAAGCGTTCTTACACTTTAACGAAATCTTTACGGTACAGATGGCAGTCGTCATTTTAACATTCTTCTTCGTTGATTTCTTTGATACAGCAGGAACACTCGTTGCTGTAGCGAACCAAGCCGGTTTGATTAAAGATAATAAAGTCCCGCGTGCCGGTCGTGCCTTGATCGCGGACTCGACAGCAACGGTCGCGGGTTCGATTCTCGGAACGTCGACAACGGTCTCCTACATTGAATCGAGTGCCGGGGTCGCAGCCGGTGGACGTTCAGGGATGACGGCGATTGTCACAGGATTATTCTTTGGACTTGCCTTGTTCTTCTCACCACTACTTGCGGTGATTACGGCGCCGGTTACAGCACCGGCATTGATTATCGTGGGCGTCTTGATGGCTTCTTCGCTTCTCCAGATTGATTGGAAGAAGTTCGAATATGCAGTTCCGGCATTCTTGACGGTCATCATGATGCCACTGACGTACTCGATTGCAACCGGGATCGCGTTCGGATTCTTATTTTATCCAATCACGATGATCGCGAAAGGACGCGCGAAAGAGGTCCATCCAATCATGTATGCGATGTCCCTCGGATTCCTGGCGTACTTCATCTGGTTACACTAAGTGTTCTTGTACGTTTGACGTCTTTCTTCTATATAGAAGAAAGGCGTTTTTTTTGTTGATCAGGGAAAGGAAAGAAAGAGGAGGTGTTTTGGATGATTGAAAAAATTACAGGCCCTGTATTTGAATACTTAGCGGAAGACAAACGATTGATCAAGCTGGCCCGAAAAATCGGTTTGCCGCTAGGTGGCACATTTTTTGTTGGTGGACAGACGTTGGATGAAACCGTTGGAACCGTCCAAACGTTAAATCAAGATGGGCGGGCGGCGACCATCGATTGTTTAGGTGAGTTCATCGAATCAGAAAAAGACGCCATCGATATCGCGGATGAATGCATAAAAGTCATTCACCGTATTTCAGAAGATCAACTGAATGCCCAAGTGTCCTTGAAGCTTACATCAGTTGGTTTACGGTTAAATCCAGAAATCGCTTTTGCACAAATGACGCGCATTTTAGAAACGGCAGAACGTTTTGATATGCGCGTGACGATTAACATGGAAGAAGAGGCGGTATGTGAATCGATCATACATGTATTTGAACAGCTGCGAACAAGATTTTCAAACGTCGGCATTGCCTTGCAAGCGAATCTGTATCGCAGTCGCTTCGATCTTGAACGTTTGCAATCCACCGTTCGTGTTGTTAAAGGAGCGTACACAGGTCCAGCTGATATTTATATCGAACGGAAAGAAACCGTCGATGCGACATATTTACAGCTAGTCAAAAAAAACCTTTTGCAAGGGTGTTATACGCAGGTGGCGACACATGACGAAGACATGATTCAAGAAGTTATCCGTTTCGTGCATCAACAGGGAATCGGATTCGAACAATTTGAATTCCAGATGCTGCAAGGGATGCGACCGAATCGGCAAAAGGAATTGGTAGAGGAAGGATTCCGTGTCGTGATCTATGTTCCGCATGGCGTCGACTGGTACACATATTTGATGAAACGTTTGGCGGAACGACCAGCGAACATCGTCTTTACTGCAATCAGTATGTTAAGGCTGTAACTACTTTGCAAAGGGTTCTTAAACTCTTTGTAAAGTTTTTTTGAAATAATGCTTGTGTTTGTCGAATTTTGTTGGTATATTAATAAATGTTCCAGCGAGACGCCTTTTATAAACGGTTTGTTGGGGCTGAAAAAACTTTTCTAAAACGTGGTTGACATAATCGAAAGAACCTGTTAGTCTATTAAAGTCGCTAACACGACTTAAACGAAACGACGAACTTTGAAAACTGAACGATGAGGCAAAAAACGTATCTTCGGATACAAACAATGAATGAAGCGCAAGCTTCGTCAACGTGACTTC
>NZ_JACSMT010000079.1:0-4539 GCF_018618815.1 Exiguobacterium sp. s128
CATACACGGTACATTGGATTATCAAAGCCCCGTTCGCTACAAACAATCACTTCTTAAGAAGATTGTCTAGTTTAGTGTTGACAATCCACTGTCATTTTTGTCTTGAAGAATGAACGTTTATCAGGAATGATTGCATTAGCTGACTTGGTTCGAGAAGAAGCCAAGGATACAGTCACTGAGTTGAAAAATAGAGGCATCCGCTCCATCATGCTCACGGGTGATAATGAAAAAGTGGCACAGTGGGTCGCTAAACAGCTTGGTATTGATGAAGTCTATGCTGAAGTATTACCTGATGATAAATCGAGACAAGTAAAAACTATCCAGGCCGAAGGAAGAAAAGTAGGTATGGTAGGAGATGGCATTAACGATGCACCAGCCCTTGCACAAGCTGATGTAGGTATAGCAATCGGAAGCGGTACTGATGTAGCAGTAGAGACAGCAGATATCGTCCTCGTCAGAAGTAATCCAAATGATGTACTCTCTATTCTGGATCTCTCGCGAAATACGTATAATAAAATGATTCAAAATTTATGGTGGGCTGCTGGATACAATATTATTACGATTCCGCTCGCAGCAGGTGTGTTAGCTTCTTATGGTATCATTCTGTCTCCGGCAATCGGAGCGGTACTGATGAGCTTGAGTACGATTATTGTCGCTGTGAATGCTAGGATGCTCAAGATATAGTTTGCAATTTGATTAAAAAAGAAGCAAAAAGTGAAATGCGCCTTTCAAGTGTCTACTGTTTGGATGGAAGAAATCGTATTGTAAGATACGGTGAACTACTGTCTGTTAACTCAACTAAGTGTTATTCTGAATAATTAAAATTAACGGTCTCTCATTCAAGGGACCGTTTTTTTGCGTAATCATGTAATTATTCCGCCCACCATAAGGCATCTTCCAGTTTTTCGCGATGGCGTGCAATTCTTTTTCTGTCGAGACGGTTGGATGAGAACCTTTTAAGGCCTTGCTCGATGTATTCTTGAAGAAGAACGTGACGAAGCTGATCACGCTGACCGCTGTCAGGGAATAAGCCGGTGCGAGCGGTTTTTGTGTCGCTGAGTTTCCCGAAGAAGGAAGCGAACGGAATCATGATGACCATCACACCGGCGAACAAGATCGTACTGATTGATCTGACGACGTTTGACGACGAATTGTCGGTCAAGTCAGCGACACAGGCGGGAATGAATCACTAAAACAAGCGGTGTCCCGGGGAAGAAGGGACACCGCTTGTTGCTGTAATCAATTGGCATAAAGCAATTTTTGGGTTTTGCTGTCATAGACCTGATAATCGATCTCGAATGCTTGATTTCGTGTCGTCGTCACCCGACAGTAGTACGGGTGTGTTTTACCGACGATTTTAAAATCAGTGCATTACGGAAGGAAAACGTTTTGTTTGTTTCCGATAAGGTGATTTCGATTGCCGTGCCCTTGGACTCAACGGATTTTAGAATACACGTACCTTCTGACACCCGGTAATCGCGGAAAACCATCTCAGTGGTGAAACTGGGTACCGTCATCCATAGACACAGCAGCCCGAGCAACAGAACAACTGTCCATTTGAGCTTTTTGAAGAACGGATACTGCTTGTTGCCAAATTGAATCACAAGAAAATAACAGGCCGGTAATACAAACAACACACCTAAAACGAAGATGACGAAATAGGTAGCAATCTCGTAATTCATTCAGTCACGTCCTTTTTTAGAGGAGTGAGCATCATGCAATCAGTCAGGATCACGGCAAGACCAGTGGATCCAGGTGTCAGATACCCTTATTTTTTTGAAGCCGATATTCTCCAAAACGCGAATCGAGGCACTGTTCGTTGCCGTTGTTTTTGCTGAGACAGTCGCAACGTCCGGTCGGGACAATGCCCAATCGACGAGAGCACGAACTGATTCCGTTGCATAGCCCTTGTTTTGATAACAATCCAGCAACCCGTACCCAATCTCAACTGTCCGATTGGCGGAAGGGAGTCCTTTAAAGCCGATGTCTCCAATGATGTTACCGTCGGCTTGGTGGATGACGAGCCAACTGCCCCAGTGGAGAAGGGTAGGATTTTCTGCCAGTCTGGTCAAGTGATGATCAAGTTCAGGACCGTTATCGTAATGTTGTGCTTCAACAAGAGCGGTCAATTCATCGGTGAATGGAATTAGACGTAATCGGCTGGTCTTCAGCATCATATTCGTCTCCTTTTTGATCATGTAGTTAGAGATACAGCCCGTTCGCCTGAACGACGAATTGCGAGTGCTCATAATGATAGGTGATGACGGAGTAGTCGAACGGACGACCGTTCGTTAAATGAAAGACCGTCTCGATCGTCAGTCCGGGATCACCAGCTTCTAGTTTTAAGTGCCCGGCGATCGATGCCGTTAATTTACCGACGTGCATGTACATGTCGGAGAAGCCGATGTTCAGTCCGAGTGCCGTCTCGAGGTACTCGAAGATCGATTGTTCGATGATTTCCCGGTTCAGGTAAGGCACGATTGCCTGACGGTAATACGATTCCTCGAGACAGAGGATATTGCCGTCGATGTAGCGGATCCGTTTGATGTAATAGACCATCTCACCGGGTGATGAACCGACGTTTTGGGCAATCTCGTCCGGGCACGGGATCAATTCGAACGTCAGGACGTTCGACGCGATGTCATGATCAACCAGGTTTTGTTTAAAACCTTGGGTAGAAAACAATTTGATATAACCTTTTCGGTTCGTCTTCCGGACAAAAATCCCGCTGCCGCGAACTTGAAAGATGATTCCTTTCCGTTCGAGCAGTTCGAGCGATTTTGTCATCGTCGTTTTACTGACTGCAAATTGTCGGATCAATTGTTCGAGAACCGGTAATTTATCTCCTTGTTGTAACGTATGTTGTTCGATATAGGCTTCGATTTCCGTTGCCGTCTGTTGGTATTTCAGCATGGCTCACCCTCATTTTCCAGTAATTGTTCTACTTTTTTACTATAGCATAAGACGATTTTGAACTAAATAATATGAATAATTAAATTAAATATGGATTGATAAATTGTGCATGTACAATTATAATGAGAATGTACTATTCGGATTGAAAAAAACAAAGGAGGTTGAGGAATGAGTAAAGTACGGGATTATCAGCAGCTGGCGCATTCGATTTTAGAAGCCGTCGGTGGCGAAGACAACATCATCAGTGTGGCACGGTGTGCGACACGACTTCGCTTAGTATTGAAACGATCAGATGCGAAGGCGAAGGAGCAAGTCGCAGCCTTGCCGGGCGTCATCACGGTCGTCGAGTCAGGTGGACAGTTCCAGGTCGTCATTGGGCAACATGTCGGGGAAGTCTATGAAGCGTTTCGTCCACTTGTTTCACTAGAGGACGAAGAAACGGGACAACCGAACAACGCACCAAAAGGGACGATCTTAAACCGGATCATCGCGACGATGTCGGCCGTCTTTGCTCCGTTCGTCTATATCTTGGCAGCAGCCGGAATCCTGCAAGGGGTACTCATCCTGACCTCGCTTGTGTTTAAAGACTTTGCCGCGACGGGAACATATGAAGTATTCAGTTTCATTTCATGGGCACCGTTTACGTTCCTGCCGATCTTCATCGCGATCACGGCAGCCAATCATTTTAAAGTGAATCAATTCATCGCCGTCGCCTGTAGTGCGGCGCTCGTCAGTCCGACGTGGGCCGAGATGGCAGGGCGGATCACGTCCGGTGAATCGATTTCATTCATAGGCATCGCTTTATCGGGTACAACCTATACATCATCGGTCTTACCGCCCTTATTCCTCGTCTGGTTGCTGTCGTATCTCGAACGGTTCTTGAACCGGACGATCAATGACGTCATCAAACCGTTGTTCGTTCCGTTCTTCAGCATGGTCATCATGGTGCCGCTGACGATTCTCGTCATCGGTCCGATCACGACACTCGGGGCGGAAGGAATTGCAAACGGATACAATTATCTAGCCGAAAATGCACCCGCGCTTGCCGGATTGATCATCGGTGGTTTTTGGCAGGTCATCGTCATCTTCGGTGTCCACTGGGGTGTCACGCCGATGGTGCTGGCGAACTTCGAACAGTACGGCCGTGATTCGTTCCAGGCCTACCAAACGATTGCCGTCATCGCTCAAGTCGGTGCCGTCATCGGAGTCATCCTCAAGACACGCAACAAAGAAACAAAAAAAGTCGGAGTGTCTGCCGGTCTGACCGGGATTTTCGGGATCACGGAACCGGCGATCTACGGCGTGACGTTACGCTTTAAGAAACCGTTCATCTATGGGTGTATCTCAGGCGCGGTCGGAGCCGTCGTCGCCAGTTTCTTTAAACCGTATTACTTCGCCTATGCCGGTTTGCCAGGACCATTGACACTCGTCAACGGAATCAGTTCCGATTATCCGTCTTCAATCATCGGGTTATTGATCGGAACGGCGATTGCCTTGATTTTACCAATCGTCTTGATTCAAATTCTTGGTTTTGGTGAAGACGAATTGTAATATTAAGTGCAACACCTGACGGAAAACACAAAAAGCCCATAACGGCCTCGTGTAGAATGGAGTTACCACACCACA
>NZ_JACSMT010000080.1:0-4521 GCF_018618815.1 Exiguobacterium sp. s128
GGCTACCGAAACCTCGAACGATTCTTTTTGAGATTGCGCCTTGAGCTTGGTCGTTAAAATAGCAACCACGTGTTATGGTGATGAGCCAAGTAAAGTAACTTAAGGGAAAAATACCCAATAATATTAACTGAATTTTAGCACAAATCGAAAGCGAGAAAAAACTATTTTCTGATTCACGATAAAATGCTGGACGGTTACTGACCGAAAGGGAAGGGTACATAAGTAAAAGAATGAATAAGGGAGGCAGTTTTCATGAAACTGATTATTTTCGGAGCGACCGGACAAACTGGGCAGGAGTTGGTCAAACAGGCAATTGCCCACGGACATACGGTGACGGCATTCGTCCGCAATCCAAGTAAACTTGAGTTGACGGACGAGAAACTGCATGTAATTGAAGGAGACGTACTTAACCAAGACGCAGTGAATCAAGCGATGCAGGGACAAGAGGCAGTATTGACGGCCCTTGGGACCGAGAGTCTGGCATACAGCGGGTTTTTAGAACGGAGTCTCTTGCGAATCGTCAACGCGATGAAGGTGAACGGAGTCGAACGAATCGGCTACGTCGCTTCGGCTGGTGTCGATCAGGAACTGCCAGGAGCTCAAGGGTTACTTGCACAACAGATTCTTAAAAATCCCTTAAAGGATCACCGGCAGGCGATTGAACTGTTGAAGCAGGCGGACATCGCCTATACGGTCGCCCGACCGCTACGTCTCATGAACGGTCCGTTGACGGGTTTGTATCGACAAGCGGATATCGGTGTACCCGAACAAGCAAAACAAATCAATCGGGCCGATGTTGCCCACTTTTTACTCGAAGCAATCGAGCAGGAGGAATATGTGAAAAGCAGCATCGGACTTGCCGAATAATCGATCGAAAGCGAAAAGCCGATTTTCAAGGACACCGTGAAGGTCCTGAGAAATCGGCTTTTGTTGTGCTTATTGTTGGCGATAGACGGAGACCGAACCACCGTTGACGAAGAATTGACCGTAACCATCTTGATTAATCGTCACAGAAGCTGAATTGTTGCCGGTGATGTCCGTCCAGACTTCACCTTTGTTTTGTGTCCCTACATACATCCACTTACTGCCACCAGGTCCATCGGATAAAATCGTTGCAAGACCTGATTTCGCCCGGTCCGTTACACCTTCACGTGTCCAGCCGATGACATCGGCATTGTCGAGATAATCGTTTTGTTTTCCGAAGGCAAAGTCTTTCCGTGCTTTTAAGAGTGGATCGATTTTAGAGCCAAGAGCGGGGATCTCACGATTCGATGTCCCTTTTGTTCCATAATAGTCTCCGTAAAAGACAGACGGATATCCTTGTTCACGCGTTAAGATCATCGCGTAAGCAAGTGGTTTGAACCAAGATTGCACCGTCGACTCAAGTGATTGACCCGGCTGGGAATCATGATTTTCAACCAGCGTGACGGCTTGGACCGGATTACTTTTAACGAGCGTTCCGTCAAAGATCGTCCGCATGTCATAGTAGCCGCCGCCTTTACTCGCTTGTTCGAATTTATAATGCAACGGGGCATCGAAGACCGATTGCTGATAGTTCGTCCGGCTCAAATAGTTTTGTAAAGTACCAAGATCGTTCTGCCAGTATTCAGCGACCGTAAATAACGGTTTTCCGGTCGTCTGACGAACGTTTGCGAGCCAGTCCGCGAGATATCCGTGTTTGATATGTTTGACGGCATCGAGTCGGAATCCATCAAGTCCAAGTTCATTGACGTACCATTTCCCCCAATTTTTCATTTCCTGTTGGACTTCCGGGTGGTCAAAGTCGATATCGGCGTACATCAAGTAATCGTAATTTCCATTTTCGGTCGAAACATCCGTATCCCACGCTTTTCCGGTACCGCGGAATTTATAGATGGCACTTTTCGAACGGGATTGATCCCAGTCCGTTCCGTCAAAGTGATACCATTTCCATTTAAAGTTCGAATACGTATTGTTTCGTGCCGCAAAATCAAAGCCCGTCCAGGCCTGTATCTGGTAATCGCCGGACACTTCCTGATTTCGGTTGCTGCCATTGACCTCGACCGCTGTCACCGCTTCCGTGAAATCCGCTCCGCCTTTATGATTCATGACAACATCCCCGTAGACATCGATGCCGGCTGTATGTAGTTGGCTGATGGCTGTTTTCAGTTGGGCTTTCGTTCCGTATTTCGTCCGGACCGTTCCTTTTTGATTGAACTCTCCTAAATCATACAAATCATAGGCACCATAACCGACATCATTTTGTGTCGTCCCTTTGTAAGCGGGTGGAATCCAGACGGACGTGATTCCTAACTGATCGAGTTTGGTCGTATCCGTGTTCAAGCGATTCCAATGGTTGCCATCATTCGGCAGGTACCATTCAAAGTATTGCATCATCGTCCCGTTATCTGCTGTTGCACCTACTGCAATCGGTTGCACAAGTGGCGCTAAAAAAGTAGCTGTCGCAAGCGTCGCGACAATCAAGCGTTTTTGTTTCATGGAAGATCCTCCTCTAAGTTTATGAAAGCGTTTGCATCTTTAGTATAGCAAGTCAAAACAATTGCTGTATCATCCGCTTCGATTATTTGCGAATGTCTTATTTTCGTGACTTTTGGACCTAGAATATTTTTTGGCAGGAACAATTGTCAGTCTATTGATTGGATATGAAAAAAAAAACAGGACCTTCCGACTCTTGAACAATAAGGTGAATTCTGATTCAGTTTGACACTGTGAATTTTAAGGTCTTTTGTCCAGCTTCTCAGATGCGAAAGGAGGTGTGAAAATGAGGAGGTAAGACCAGCACGTACATATGTAACCAAGGGGGAAACACAGTATGAATTGGAAGTCGAAAATCAGCGGGGCGCTTGTCGCGGCACTTGCACTTGGGTCAATTTCGTTTACACCAGTCATCGCTAAAACAGCACCAACTCAAATCGTTGCCGGACCTCAGCAGGTCACGTCACAATCCACAATCGATGCGTATTATCTAACGGCATCCGGAAAAAGTGGAGCAACGTTAAAAGCAGCATTACACGATATCATCGATAACCATACACAGGTGTCATATGATACGGTCTGGACGGCACTGAAAGAAACCGATCAAGATCCAAATAATGCGAATAACGTCATCGAACTCTATACCGGTAAATCGATTGCCAAGAGCAGTAACGGCGGGAACGTCGGTCAATGGAACCGCGAGCACGTCTGGGCAAAGTCGCACGGTGATTTTGGAACAAGTAACGGACCAGGGACAGACCTGCACCATCTCCGGGCTGAGGATGTCGTCGTCAACAGTGCACGGGGAAATCTTGACTTTGATAACGGTGGAACGAAGTATGCCGGTTGTGACTGTTACCGCGACGGCGATTCATGGGAACCTCCGACACGTGTTAAAGGAGATATCGCACGAATGATCTTCTATATGGCAGTCCGGTATGAGGGTGGCGGTGAAATTGATTTAGAAGCATCAGAAAACGTCAGCAACGGTGCGAACCCGCTTCATGGTAAGTTATCAACGCTAAAAGCGTGGAACAAGTTAGACCCGGTCGATGCGACTGAAATCAGACGGAACGACATCATCTTTGAAAAATGGCAAAAAAACCGGAATCCATTCATTGATCATCCGGAGTACGTGACAGCAATTTGGGGAAATTGATGTGACATAAAGCAGTATGAGGTACATTCCGACTTGCATCGGGTGTGCCTCTTTTGTCGCTGAAAAAGACAGGGACGAGGAGCATGATATGGAAAAACCGGTGAAACCTTTATCTTAAGCAGACGTAATGAAAGAAGTAACAAAACCTACGTTTAAATGGAGAATCACTGAGAGGGACATAATTACTATGAAACCAATAAAACATACTGTACGACGTTTTTATAAGATTGGACTGGGTATGATCACGATGCTTGTCATCTTTTGGTTTAGTATCGGACTGTTCGTCGCAAAGGGCGAACGACCGTTAGCAAACGGAAAGTTTCCCTACGTAATTGTACTGGGAGCCGGTGTCAAAGGAGAAACACCATCCTTGATCTTAAAGTATCGAATTGAGGCAGCAGCCCGGTACGGGAAACAGTTTCCGGAAACGACTTTCATTTTAAGTGGCGGACAAGGAAAAGGGGAGGCGATCACGGAGGCGGAAGCGATGCGTCGAGGTATGAGGGCAGCAGGCATTGCTGCGGATCGATTATTACTTGAAGATCAATCGACATCAACTACTGAAAATCTGGCGTTCTCGAAACGGCTTTTACCGGACAGCGAAAATCAGGTTTCGATTGTTACATCAGACTTTCACCTGTACAGAGCACGAAAAGAGGCGGAGCAGTTGAACCTACGGTCAGACGCGATTCCGGCTGAAACGCCACTTTCCGGTGTATTACGGTACGGGATGCGCGAGCGTGTCGCCATCATCGTAAAATATTTACAATAAAAAACACCTTCACGCATGCATGAAGGTGTGGGCTAACCTAAAATTTTGAGACAATATAAAACACCTTCGGAGTGGTACACTTTTAAAAAGTACTAACATCGGAGGTGTTTTTGCA
>NZ_JACSMT010000009.1:0-85398 GCF_018618815.1 Exiguobacterium sp. s128
TCAATGGGAGACCACGGAAATGTCTCAACTGGAAAACTGCATACGAGGTCTTCTCGGAAGAAGTGTTGCACTTAATTTGACAAACCGTCTTAAGAAAACAATTCTCCGATAAAATATATTTTAAAAGAGATGACTCAAAAACAGAAAAAATCAACTTGGAATTTTTATGGAATTATCGGTATGATAAAACAGAATAAGAAATTTAGAATAGGGAAAGTGAGTCGAGATTAATTCATGGTAAACGAAACTAGACCAAACAAGTTGCATATGGAACGGGTGACAAAGCGAGAGCATCTATACTTTGGTCTGTTGTTAATAAGTACTATATTGACATTATGTGGACTCGTCGTGGGAGTTTTTGCACTCGGAACGATTGGTGTCGCTCTCGTCGGGATTCTCTCGCTTCTGTTAGGAATCATCTGGATGCGTCAGTGGGTCCGTGTGATGGCGATACGGGCAGACGGAATTTTTATGAGTGGAAAACAACAACCGCTGGCGTATGAACAACTTCGTCAAGACGCCAAGCAATTGGGTTTTTGGAAAGTACCGGAGGTCATCTTGACCTATCACCGGACCATTACACGACCACGAACGATGGGGTTGTTTCAAAAGTATATGCTTGTGTTACCTGCTGATTATAAGCTGGATGAAACGACACGGTTTGAAATCTTACGGGAACTTGTCCACTTGAAGCAGAGTCACGAAGAGAAACGGATGTTGTTGTTACTCGGAAGCTGGGTTCCCTTTTTACGAAGTGCCTACTTACGAGCCTGTGAGGAGACGGCAGACCGTCTCGCCTTGGCGCAATTGGAGGAAGTAAACCGGATTCCAGCCCTTGTCCGGTCGGTCGTTGGTCCGGCGATATGGAATCGGTTGGATTTGACGAACTACATAGAAGAAAAACAGCAAGCCCCTTCACTCGCGATGACGCTCAGTGAACTGTTCCGCCCTCAACGATCCGTTTCATGGCGGTTAATGACAGCTGGACTAAAGACGCCGTCCCGCGCGCCGCGCCTGGCGACTGGTCTGTTCGTCAGTCTGAGTTATGTTGTGCTCGCAAGCCTCGTCTTTTTCGCGACGACGTTTGCGACACCGGAGTGGCTGACGAACTGGACAAAACCCGTCGAACAAGCAGTCGGAACGAAACAAGACCTAGGCGAAACGAAACTGATGGCGGCGATTCAAAAAGGGACACTCGACGAGATCAACAAACTGATTCCGACGAGTGACATGAAAGCCGTCGATGCAGACGGGGATACGGCGCTGCATTACCTCGGGTACAGGAAATCAAGTGAAGGGCTAGAAGACGTGTTTGATGCCTTGCTCACTGCCGGGAGTGATCTTGATAGCGTCAATGAGTTCGGAGAACGTCCGTTCATCACCGCTGTCTACAGCAACAATAAGGAGCTGGTCGCGCTTTATCTGAAACGAGGCGAAGCGATCAACCAGCAGGACGACGAGAAGTACACCCCGTTGCATCATGCGGTCGAGGGGGAAGGGACGCAGACCGTCAAGCTGTTGCTCGATCAGGGAGCAGATCCAGCGCTGAAAAATGCCGATGGGTATACCCCCCTGATGATGGCTCAGGAGTATGAACTCGATGACGTCATCGTCCTACTGAAACAAAAACAAACCCAGACCCAGACCCTATGAAAAAGGACGATCTCCCGCTTGGGAAATCGTCCTTTTCGTGATTATTTTGATTCTACTTTTGTATCGATGATGCGGCCTTCGATTGTGTACGTGACTTCGCCGAGTGACTTCGTGAAGTCACGGAGGTTTTCCCAGTCAGAGAGACCAAGATCCGTTACGCGTCCTGCTTTGTACGCGACTTCGAACGGTGTCAGACCGTCTCCACCTTTTGCTGTGAACGCATTCGTCGCGATGACGTACGTTTTCGCAAGGTCGATGGCTTCAAACGTTCCGTTGTTGTTGACTTCCATCTTCGTGACACGATCACCTTTTGCGAGTTTGCTGCTGTATTCGAACTTCATGCCCGATACGTGGAGGAATCCACCGTTTTCGATTGGTGCGACACCAACACTGATTTCAAGCAAGTTTTTGATTTCCTGACCTGTCAATTTCGCTGTTGCAAGTGTGTTACCAAACGGAAGCGTCGTCAGGACTTCACCGACTGTGAGTGGTCCGGCGTTGATTGCTGCCCGGATTCCACCGCCGTTTTGCATGGCAATGACCGTTTCAGCATTGTATTCTTTTGCTTTTTTAAGCATGCCGTCTGTAATCAAGTTCCCGAGTGCCGTTTCACTGTTCCGGACACTGACTTCTCCACGCGGGTTGACGAGTTCGTTGACGATGTTCGCGCCGACTTCCTCATTTTTCAACTCTGTGATTTGATCTGCGTACGGTTTAAGGATCTCTGCTGCTTTTACGTCTTCTGCTGCTTTCGACACGTCGACCAATGAACCGGTGTACTCTGTCAACTTCCCTTTGTAGTCGAACGTCAAGTTGAGATTGCCGAGAAAATCGCCGTATTGATAGGCTTGCGCGATGATCGTTGGTTCTGCTTTACCAGGAACGATTGTGTCATCAACGACGACTGGTGTTTCCAGTTTCGTATGCGAGTGACCACCGACGATGACGTCAATGCCGTCGACATTACGCGCAAGCAACTGATCATTATCGACTGCCGGGTTGTCGTCAAAGCCAATGTGTGTCAACGCGACGATCTTGTTGACGCCACGGTCTTCGAGCTTTTTGACCGCTGCTTTTGCGCTAGCGATGTAGTTCGCGAAGGCAACAGTTCCCGGACTCGAGATGTCCGCTGTCTCTTCTGTCGTCAAACCGAAGAAGCCGATTTTTTGTCCTTTGTATTCCTTGATGACACCTTGATAAATTTTCCCTTTTTCAGGACCGGCTGTGATCGTTTTCGATTGCAGACCAGCGAGCAACTCATTTTTGCTGAAATCGACGTTCGCTGTGATGAACGGGAATTTTGCTTTTGTGACGAAGTCTTGTAACGCTTGGTGGTTGTCTTGATCTCCAAGATCGAACTCATGGTTTCCGAATGTCATCAAGTCGTATTTCATATAGTTCATGAGCGCGAGATCCGCTTGACCTTGGAACTTGTTGAAATAAAGCGATCCCGAGAAGACATCGCCTGCGTCAAGTAAAAGTGACGGTGTACCGTCTGCTTTATAGGCAGCACGCAAATCTTTGATGACCGTCGCCCGTTTTGGTGCTTTATCGAGATTGGCGTGCGTATCATTCGTGTGCAACAAGCCGATTGAGAAATCGTCTTTATTGATATCGAGGACGTTGATTTTTGCTTTGAGTGTGATTGTTTTGCCGAGACGTGTGTAACTCGCGACGGCATACTTCGTTCCGGCTTCGCTCGTGTCGACGTTCGACCAGCGGACCGGTTTATCATAGACACGGCCTGTCGCATAGAGGACAGCCAGTGTTTTTGGAAGTTCTGGTTTTTCACCGACATAGATCGTCTGTTCTTTGACACTCTCAACGAATTTCACGGCATAGTTTTGGATCAGGATTTTGACTTCAATCGGCGATTTCTTCTTGCCATACGTCCCTTTGACCGTCTGATAGCGGTTGAAGATATGACGATCATAACTGTTCCACGTAATCTTCTCGCCCTTATATGTAGCAGGTAATTTGACCGGGGCACCTTTTGTGAAGACGAGCGACTTGAGTTTGACCGTTTTGACTTTGACATGCGTTGCTGCGGATACAGTAGTCTGGGCAACGGGCACGATTGCCGATGTCGTCAGAGCGACAGCAACGGCTGCCGCGTAAAGCGGTTTTGATTTGTACATACGTAGAAATCCTCCTTCAAAGTGGGTGTATGAATACAAGGTCGAAATGCGATCGTTGACCTCTTCTTCTACTATAAGTCGTTCTGTCCATCTGTTGCGATAAAACTTTTGTAAACTTCGTAAATTCTTAGGTCGGACGACATGACAACTCGCTCAAGACGTTTGATTTCGTCTTGTTTTCTAGTTAATTCGACCTAAAGTGATAAAATGATAACGTTTTCATTATAATCTTCCTGCGGGAAAAAAGAAACGAAAACATACATCGAAACGTCAAACATTCCCATTATTTGATAATCTATTGGTGGAATTCAGAGCAGGAGTTCTGTATGATGAAAAAATGAGGAAATTGCGGGAGGAGAGCAACAAGACGATGAAAGAGACGATTCAAGGGACAGTGATCATAGTCATTTTATGTGTGATGAGTATTCTGTTGATCTGGGGATTGTCCTCTCCACCGACGACGATTGAATTTCCATTTCCATACCATTCGCAACCGGCGCTCAGCGATGTCTTTGACATGGTTGAAGCGCTTTTTTTTGTTACCCAGAAAGCTACAGTTTGGTGTCGGTTTGCCCAATAGATTGACACGAATTTTAACGATGGCTAGAATTGATTAAGTGTATGGCACCTGCTGCCTGCTTTTTTAATAGGAAAAGAGTGCTTTGAAGAGAAGGGAGGAATATGTAACGTGCAGACAAGGAGTCTGTGCACGGTCCATCGTTCGTTTGAAGATTCGCGAACGGAGTCCGTCTTTTTTAGTCGATGCAACTGAACTAAAATACATGTACCTTTACAGATCGGAAGGAATTTAATTATGTGGAAAGAAATGAAAAGTATCATCCGCGAACAGGTGGAGAATTTTCCACTGATCCGCCGTCTTGCCCGTTATGAGATCAAATCGGCGCACGCGGAACAACGGCTTGGTCTGTTATGGGAGCTGCTCAATCCAGGCTTGCAAATCTTCATTTACTGGTTCGTCTTTGGGGTCGGACTGAAAGGGAATAAAAACGTCGACGGGGATATCCCGTTCATCGTCTGGCTTTTATGCGGGATCGTCGTCTGGTTCTTCATCAATGACGCCTTGCTCCGCGGATCGAACTCGATCAATAACCGGCTCGCAATGGTGACGAAGATGCGTTTCCCGATGAGTGCCATTCCGTCCTATGTGATTTTGTCCCGGATGTATCAGCATTTTGCGATGCTTGTAATCGTCTTTTTCGTCATCATCCTGAATGGAATCCCGATCACGTGGAAACTGCTCCAGTTACCTTATTATATGGCGGCGACCTATATTTTCGTCTACGCCTTCTCACTTTGTTTCTCGACATTGATTACGCTCGTCAAAGATATTCAACTGTTCTTGCAATCGATGATGCGGATGCTGTTTTATCTGACACCGATTCTTTGGAACATCGAGCGCTTCCCGGATGTCTTACATGGTGTTCTGCGTCTGAACCCGGTCTTCTACCTCGTTGAAGGATACCGTGCCAGCTTACTCGGCGGTGCCTGGGTCTGGCAGGAGTGGCCGACCGGACTTTATTTCTGGAGCGTGACATTACTCTTGTTCACAGCCGGAACGTTTTTACACATCAAGTTCCGTAAATCATTCACCGAGCTCGTTTAAGGAAGGAAATCGCCATGTCTATGATAAAACTCGACCATGTCACGAAACGATTTGATATGGTCACGACGACCAAAGAAAAATTTAAGCTGTTATTTAAGAACCAAAGCAAAAACGTCAAGACGTTTACGGCGCTCCGTGATGTGTCCATCGATATCGGATCGGGTGAAGTCGTGGGTCTTGTCGGAATCAATGGTTCCGGAAAATCAACGTTATCGAACTTGATTTCGGGGATCATCTACGCCAATGAAGGGGACGTCGCGATTAATGGGGAAGTTGCGATCATCGCCGTCTCGCAAGGCTTAAAAAACGTTCTGACGGGACGCGAAAACATCCACTTGAAATGTTTGATGCTCGGAATGGATGACGCCGAAATCGAACGCCGGATGCCGGGCATCATCGATTTCGCCGACATCGGGGACTTCATCGATCAGCCGATTAAAAAGTATTCGAGTGGGATGAAGTCGCGGCTTGGTTTTGCGATCGCCGTCAATGTCGATGCCGACATCCTGATTGTCGATGAAGCCTTATCGGTCGGGGATCAGACGTTTTATAACCGTTGTATCGACAAGATGAACGAGTTCAAGAACGAAGGCAAGACGATCATCTTCGTCAGTCACTCCTTGACACAAATTAGAAGTTTCTGCGAACGCGTCATCTGGCTTGAGTACGGACAAGTCAAACTTGATGGGACAACGAAGGAAGTCGTGCCGGAATACAAGAAGTTCCTGACCGAATACAAAAAGCTGACGAAAGAAGAGCAGCATCAGTACCGGAAGGATCGTCTGAAGGAACAGGCACAACAGGCGAAACCAGGGAAACAAAACGTGGATGCGGAAGATACCGTCAAACATCCGGGATGGATTTTGTCAGGCATCAGCCTGCTGGTCATCGCAGCCGGCAGTCTAATGGTCATCGATGAGACACCGTCCTTCGTCACCTTTAGCGAAGCGTTATCTAAATTGTTTTAAGATTAAAGATCATGGACGTGACCGTTCATGGTCTTTTTTTCGATGGAAACAGGGAATAGCTACTAGAAAAAAGAAATAAGAACAAAGTAGAAGTAAGTACATGAGCGGAGGGCTGTCATGAAAAAAATCAGAAAAGCCATCATCCCAGCGGCAGGGCTTGGGACACGTTTCTTGCCGGCGACAAAAGCGATGCCAAAAGAAATGTTGCCGATCTTAACGAAACCAACGATTCAATACATCGTCGAGGAAGCGGTCGCGTCTGGTATCGAACAGATCATCATCGTCTCGGGACGCAATAAACGAGCGATTGAGGACCATTTTGATCATGCACCGGAGCTTGAAAACATTTTGCGAGAAAAAGGAAAACTCGAATTGTTAAAAGAAGTGGATGCCTCGACGACGATGGCTGAGATTCATTATATCCGCCAAAAAGAACCAAAAGGACTCGGACACGCGATTTGGAGTGCCCGTCATTTTATCGGTGACGAACCGTTTGCCGTCTTACTCGGTGACGATATCATCGTCTCGGAAGAACCTGGTCTCAAACAACTGATGAAGCAGTATGAAGAACTCGACGCATCGGTCGTCGGGGTCCGGCACGTTCCGACAGAAGACACCCACCGCTACGGCATCATTGATCCACTGAATCAGACCGGACGCCGTTATCAGGTCCGACAGTTCGTCGAGAAGCCAGCACAAGGAACGTCACCTTCCAACATGGCCATCATCGGACGGTATATCCTGACACCAGCGATTTTTGAGTTCCTCGCCAATCAGGAAGCGGGGGCTGGTGGTGAAATTCAGCTGACGGACGCGATCGAACGCTTGAATGGACAAGAGAACGTCTACGGTTATGAAATCGACGGAAGACGTTTTGATGTCGGAGAAAAGATGGGTTACGTCGAAACGACACTTGCCTTTGCACTCGAAGATCCAGAGATTCAAGCGGATGTCAGAGCCTTATTACGTCACCACGTCGAAAGCTGGATAGACTAATTGAACTACCTCCACCTACGCTTCGCTAAGAGGTGGAGGATTCCTGAGTTATTCAACCTAGCGGTCAAAAATTTATCAGGCTAACCCCGTCGTCCCGACGGTTGAACGTTGATCTTGTCCGTTTCTTTTATGCGGATGCCTACTCTGCTTGGTTTTCGCTACTTCGGTCATCCGCAAGGTGAACGTTGAAGATTTTACGTGACAGACGAACTTCCTGTCACAACCCTATATCTTCAGTTTTCAAAGAACATGACTCTTTTTTTATTCCTGATTTTAATTGTTTTCAAACCAAGAGTGTCGGACAATTGACGTGTCGCAAGACACGCCTTGCCCGAAGACGATTCATCTCCTACTTGCACTTGGGCTTCTCCCTGAACGTTTAGAAGTGGGAGTATTCTCGTCTAATTTTGATAAACAAAAACAACAAAGCTCGTCAGTGAGCTTTGTTGTTGAGTCAACGTCAGTCAGGTTTGTTTCGTATTCATGTAGGTTTTTACGTGGGGTGCCGTATACGTACGGAACCGTTCGAGTAATCGTTCGGGTTCCGATTCGACAAGCAGCATGGCGGCATGTTCTGGAATCAAAAATCCCTGTGTTTCCATCTGTTGGAACAGCGTGACGAGGGGATCATAATAACCGTCGATGTTTAAGATGCCACACGGTTTTTCATGTAAGCCGAGCTGCGCCCAGGTGAAGACTTCAAAAAATTCTTCCATCGTTCCGGGACCACCCGGTAGAATGATGAAGCCGTCCGCAAGTTCAGCCATCTTCGCTTTTCGGTCGTGCATCGATTCCACGAGATGGAGTTCCGTTAGATCGGGATGGGCAATCTCTTTTTCCTGTAAGAAGTGGGGGAGAACTCCGATTGCTTGTCCGTTTGCTGCGAGTACGGCATCGGCGACAGCCCCCATCGTTCCGACGCGTGAACCACCATAGACGAGATCGAGTTTTTGGTGAGCAAGGGCTGTACCGAGCGTCGTCGCTGCTTCCCGGAAAATCGGTGTTGCTCCGTCTTTTGAACCACAAAACACTGCAAGCTTTTTCATTCTTATGTCCTCCTTGTTAAAAATCGTCTTCTGTCAACATATCATATCAAGACAATTCGAATAAGAGGGGTTTTGTAACGTTATCACGAAAACGAATAGATAGAAACACGTCAAAGTGAAGGAGGAAAAGATGAGACCAAAAACCATCGTATGGCTCGTATTGCTGATTGCGGCAATCAATCTTGCAATCGGGATTTGGATACCGGAATCACCTTCCCGGACAACGATCAGTAGCGTCTTGCTTGGGCTGGTCGTCCTGCTGGGAGTAGGATATTTCATTGCGCTGCGCCGTTCATCAAAATAAAAAGGAACCCGCTTCGTTTGCTTAGATGCAAACAGAGCGGTTTTTTAGGTCATGAGCCAATTAAAACGGAATGAAGGAATATTCTAAAAAATCTATTTTTATACACGCATTCGACATAAAGTCGGATTAAATGTAAAAAAGATACACGTTTAGTGACCTAAGACCTAGGTCGAAAGATACATTAAGTGTAAATAATGTGCAAAATGAGTGAAATATTCGTATTCGAATATCTGAAGGGGGTCTAAGGATATATGATGTTGTTACAAAGCTAGACAAAAAAATTAGGAGGTTGTTAATGATGAATTTAAAAAAGAAATTACTAATTTTAGCTGGTATAGTAACGATTAGTTTTCCAAGTACTACTATAAACGATACTGATGCAATTAATAAATCAGCAAAAAATGATTTACCTTATGAGTACTCTATGAAAAGAACAGCGAAAAATGATCTACCATATGAATATTCAATTAGAAAATTAGCAAAAAATGATCTACCATATGAATATGTTATCAGTAACAAGAAGGCATAATTAATTTAAAAAATGAGCTTTGTTTTTAAAGATGATTTGCTTATATTCTTCCATATTCAATAAATCAAAAAATATACTTGCTTTAAAATAAGATTGTTTTACAGTCTCGTAATCATAATTTAGGTTTTCTAAGCAAAATCCTTGTTGGTAGTAGAGTTGTCCTAGCAAAGACATGTCTTTAAAGCGTAAACTCTGTTGAATTGCTTCTTCAACTATGTTTAAGGCTGTTAACGAATCTTTTAAATGCAAAAGTGTTTTTGAAAAATTATACAATATTCTGATTCGATCTAATAGCAGTTCGTCACTTTCGAAATCTAAAGCAATTAATTCTTCGTAAACTTTCCTACTATGAGAATAATTTCTATTCTCAGAATATAAATTTGCTATTGCCGATTTAATTCGAATAATCATACTAGGTGAATAAAAAGTAGAAGAGTATTTGTCAGAAAGTTGTCTTAAAACTACAATACAGGTTCTGTAATCCGTTTTTTTTAGCCGATGTGCAGAAATACTATTATAAAATTTTAATAATAATGAAATTTCTTCATCTAGATGATTTTGTTGAAGTTTTAATGTAGTTTCTTCATACACTGTTTTAAATTCTTGATTTCTAAATTTAATTAATAACTCATCATCTAGGTGGAAAAAAGATTCTCTATAATTGGCATGATCAAAAAATGATGAAAATGGGACTTGTAGTTTTTTAGATAGTGCAAAGAGCAAATCAACAGTCGGAGAATGTGTCCCGCTTTCAATCTTACTGATTTCCGCTTGACTGCAAATGCCGTTCGCCAAATCCTTCTGAGTCAGATTGTGTTTCTTCCGAAGGCGGCGAAGGGCGAGACCAATCTGCGGTGACGTGAATTGATCCATCGGGTTCTGTCCTTTCTGTCCAGTGGATTTGAGAAAACGATACCTTTCTTATTATAAAAGGGAAAGGTGTCCGATACCAAGTTTTTACTTCGAAAAATCGTCAACGTGTTGTCCACCATTTTATCCGAAAGAAAGGGGTAACTCCTATGAACTTCACCTTTAAAGAATCGCGCCGGACGATGACGTCTTACGGCTGGTGCTTAAATGCTGCTAACGTCTCGGTCGCACCCTTAGCTAGTCGAGAAATGGACCGGATCAAACCACCGGCGAAACGCGAACTCAAAACTTCATAATAACGTCTCTCGACGACGTGGCTTCATTCCGTCAAAGGTCTGAAGCCCTTTTTTAAAATCATCTACTGAAAGGAGCATGGACATGATCGGACTAACGATTCTTTCTGAAAGTGAAGGCTGGCTCCACCAACTTGATCCTACTGATGCGCTTGTTCAATTTTGTGAGCAACACCGTTTTTCAATGGATCGTTATGATTACGATCAGCATACCTTTTTGGATTTCCTCGACTATATGGACTTTCAAGAATTTGAACATTATCTGTTCATCTTGCGTGGACCGGGTGAACGGACCTTGCGACTCGTCGCCTATTTACAACAACGTATGTTACATGTCCAGTTCCATTTGGTGAATGAACGAGGCGATGTCTTGTTTGGTGATCCGTATTTCTTAGAAAAACGACAGGTCCCACTGGATGCATCCATGATTCACGAACAACCGATCGAGCTACAGGACGCGATGATGTCCTTGTTCACAGGAGTCTATCCGGATACAGCAACTCGTCAGCCACAACCGTTACGCCACGTGTATGTCGAACACACCGCATTGCTGGATTCGATTGAACCTTCCTTGTTTGATCAAATGACGATCAACAGTTTGTTGTATATCGATCAGTCGACCCGGCATGACTTGCCGGTCATCGAACTGATGAGCCGGACACCGGTCCTGCTCGCGTTTTCGGATACGTTGCCGTTTCCTATCAAAGAGCGCTTGGCGACTTTTGAACGGGAGGCGTTGCAAGCTACGATGGAGCAGTGGCACGAGACGAGTGTCGTGTCTAATCCCGCGCACCATATTGGCATCCTGGATTATGCGACACTTGCCGGAATGTCCGTCTCGCACCGTTTATTCATCTGTAGTGACGGGATATTCGCGGATTACGGAAAACAAATTTCACTCAGTTCGACGTTTGATCTGAACGTCTGTCAGTTACGCGAACGGCAGTTGCTGCAAATGGATCCCTTAGCTCCAGTTGCACAACTTACGCTGTATCCTGTCCTGTTTCAGCTCGCCTCGGCCTTTCAGGGGACCAGTCAGTTCGTGACACCGTACAGCCTATTCGAGTTACCCCGGACGAATGGAAAGATTGGACCTTTGTCCATGATCGGCATTCAAAATTCGGAAGGGTGTTTTGCTTTCGAATTGACGACGAATCAGTTGTTTGAGACGGATGAGGTGTTCCTCGCGATACTCGAGGCAGATCAGAAGGAACGGTTTGATGTGTTGCCAAAACGGCTCGGTGCGGACTATGAAGCAGCGATTCAGACGTACAAGGAGTTGATCTATCATGGATAACGCATTATTATTTGGCCCGTTTTCACGAAAAGGGAGCTATTCACGTGTTCAAGTCCTCGATAATCTGTTTGCTGACGACCGATTCGTCGCCCTTTACCAAGAAACATCCGCGTTACCGGAAATCGACGAACTGATGTTGTATCGTCGCTATTTACAAAAAGAAGACCGTGTCCTGCTGTATGGGACCTTTTCACCAAACTTATTTAATAGCTTGTGTCAGGAAGGGTACGATCTTTATCTCGTCGAACCGGAACTGAACCGGATCGCCGGAATTTCGTCTCGTTATTTGGATCGCGTCTATGGATTAAGTAATGAACTGATTGATGTGATGGGAAGTGGCGCCTTTGATAAAATCGTTTTACCCGGAACGACGATTGCACGGTATTCGCGGGGAGAACTGTTAATGTTTTTCCGAAACGTGCGACAGCTGTTGGCGACAGAAGGACAATTGCTCGTCAATATCCATAATGCGCAATATTTGAAGCAACATGTTCAACCGATCGCCTCACGACGAATTCAGGACTGTACGTTATTTTACGGTCAGAAGGTCGACAGCAATCGACTGATTTTTAATCTGTATCTGAAATCAGGAGAGGACGAAAAGGTCAGCTACATGATCGAGCATCTGTATGAGCCGGATACGTTATTTGAGTTCGCGAAACTGTCCCGTTATACCGGGCGGACCTTATATGCCGGTAAAACAGTCACTATTTTGGAGTTGGATAAACTCGGGTGAAAGAAAAAGATTCTGCGTCCATCGGGCACAGAATCTTTTTTGACAAAAAAGTTCCTCAAATTGGATATAAATATTTTGAATACTAGTTTAACTAGGTCTAAAGGTGGGGTATTAAAGAAAGCAGTGCTTAATAGTCAATGTTACGATGCCAACATACAAACGGAGGATAGGTAGATGTTATGGATGAGAAGACGGCACAAGTAAAAGCGTTACAAGCCAGTTGTTTATCCTTTATCACAGCATTGTTTCCAGAAGAGACGTTTCAGTTCGTCGAGAAACAAGTTCTTCCGGACGCTTTTGGCCATACCGGAACGCATCTGACGTTCAAGTCAGCTGAGCGGGAACTGAAACTCAGTTTTGTCAGTCAAGCACATAGTCGCTTTGAACGTGTTTTTTTGGCAGAAAAAACATCGAAATCCCCTTTTTTCAGCCGAATGATGGAAGCGACATATGAAGAAGGACAGTTGTACATTCATCATGTCTTAAAGTCCGATTAAGGTGTATGAAAAAACACGATGAGACGTGTACAGGAAGGATCCTGTTCGCTTCTCATCGTGTTTTTATGCTGAAAGTTAAACTTTGATGGATTGTAATCCTTGTTGCAAAGCTTGATTGATCGACGTTGCCATCTGATCCCGCACTTCTTGGGTGAGTAGACGCCCGTCAAAATAGACTTCGGTCGAAAGTGTTAGATGGACGAGGACATCTTCGAGGACGAGTTTGAAATCAAGTGGTTGAGTCGGCTCGAGAGACTGAGCCATGAACTCCTGCAATGAAGGATGTTGGACATACTGAGGGTCGATCAGATCAATCACTGTCGTGTTCAAAGCAAGTGCAAGTCGTTCCAGTGTTTGTGGATTCGGCATACGTTGACCACGTTCGTAGGCAGAAATCGATGTGACGGTTTCTCCGCATCGCTCTGCCAAATGTTTTTGGGTGTATTGATGTTGTTTACGTAATTGCATGATTTTTTTTCCGAGCGTACGTTTCACAGGTCTCAACTCCTATTTTTGCGTCCTTGCATATAGTACTAAATAACCATTCTCATTATAGTGCAAACCTATGAAATGTAAAAAAAAGTTTTTACGGAAAAATAATTGCATGATTATGTATGTAATGGGTCGGAAATTCAGAATTTTTTTTGGTTTGGCGAATTTAGGAATGGCTAAAAAAAGAACATGCTATTCTAATACAAGAGAAATAAAGGAGGTAGACATATTGAAAAAAATTCCTTGGTCCGGTTATGTGACCGTGTTGATTGTCATCATCTTGTTCATATCCAGTTCGATGCCGTATGAAGAGCAATCCTTAAAACCCGGTTTGTCTCGATACTTAAATTTAGATTTCGTCGAACAGTTGCGGTTCATTTCCTTTGATTATCACGGAGAGGTCAGTGTCGCAGCACTGGGGGCGTCCGGATTCGTCGAGTTTTTTATTCGAAAGGCTGCCCATGTCTCGATTTTCATCGTGCTTGGAATCGCGCTGATTGATCTGACCATACGGTTGCTTCGTCCTTACCTGTTGGCGGGACTATTTGCGTACACGGTAGCCATCACGATTGCTGTCTTTGACGAGTTCCATCAGATTTTGACGGGCGGACGGACAGGACTGATTCAAGATGTCTTGCTCGATGGAACAGGTGCCTTGATTGGTATTGTATTGTATTTTTCGTTTTGGGAAAAAAAGACAAAAAAACATTTGGTCCGGATATAAGTCTTCTGTCCTAGTTTTTTTAAAAGTCAGCAGGTGTTCACGCGGTGAGGTCGAATCATTAAGGCTAACACGATTAACAAAAAGGAGTGAATCGTATGCAAGGACCTCATCTATTGATCACGAGCGCCGGCCGTCGCGCGAAACTGGTCGAATACTTTGTCCAAGAGTTTAAGACGGGACGTGTCAGCACTGCGGATTGTAATCCATTAGCACCGGCACTATATATGACGGATCAACATTACATCGTACCGAGGATAGATGAGGTTAATTACATCGACCATTTACTGCAGTTATGTCAGATGGAAGGTGTGACCGCGATCATGTCACTGATTGATACGGAACTCGGTTTACTGGCACGAGCGGCTGAACGTTTCGAAGTACTTGGTGTGACCGTTGTCGTCTCGCCTTTTGAAGCGTGTCAGCTCTGCTTGGATAAATATACGATGTATGAGTATTGTCTCAATCGAGGAATCGCCCACGCGAGAACGTATCAGGCACTGGAACCGTTTCGTGAAGCTCTTTCTTTAGGGGAAGTCCACTTACCAGTCTTCGTCAAACCGCGTAGCGGAAGTGCCAGCATCGAAGTCAGGCAGGTCGAGACGTTCGAAGAGGTAGAACAGTTATTTTTAAAAAATACGGATTTGATCGTTCAAGAACTACTGGTTGGTCAAGAGCTTGGTGTCGACGCCTATGTGGATTTGATATCGGGCCAAGTCACATCGATTTTCATCAAGGAAAAGTTGACGATGCGAGCCGGTGAGACCGACAAAAGCCGTTCGGTCGTCCGAGAAGATGTTTTCGAATGGATTGAACATGTGTTAGAAGATTCCGGACTGGTCGGTCCCCTTGATTTTGATCTGTTTGATGTTGCGGGGACGCTGTATCTGTCAGAAATCAATCCACGGTTTGGTGGGGGGTATCCTCATGCGTATGCGTGTGGTGTCAATTTCCCGGCACAACTGTTCCGTAATTTACTGCACCAGACCAATCCGCCGGAGATCGGGCAATACGCGGGTGATTTGTATATGCTAAAACATGATACGGTCACGTTGATTTCAGCGGCCGAACTGCAACACATTAAACGGTAAGCGCAAAAAAACGAGGAATGATTTCTTAGAGAAATCCATTCCTCGTTTTTTTTTGTGAAAAGAACTACGTCAAGAAATTGAAATCCGGGCTCGTTTCAAACACTGGACCGCCGATGTCCAGCTCCCGAATAAGGCGTTGATGGTCGACGTGCTTGGGACAGACCGTCCTTCCGCCCATTTCCGGTAATGGATGATGCTGAGGGCAGGGAGCTCGCGCTGAGCTTGTGTCAATGCATCGAGCACATCTTCCTCGACCCACTTCCGGCGTGGTGGTGCAATGTCGAGGCAAGCGAGGGCATCGACCCACGATCCATACTTTCGGGCAATCGTCGCGACCGTCGGATGTCCGTTTTCCTGCGCCCAAATCGAATAGGTCTGGGTCGTCAAGCGCGGAAGGACGTCCGATGCTTCGAGGAGCGCGTTGATGATGCGTTCTTCCGTCATACAGATCGAACGTGTCATCTCGATATGTGCTTCCTCAAGGGCCCGTGACCATGACCCGAAACGTAGATTGATTAACGTCAATGAGGGACCATGTTTCGCTTTTGCCCATTCCCGGTAACTGTTGCTGTGGAAGGGATGCAGACGTTCCGATGCTTCTTTGATGAACGCCAGGATTTCCTGATCGGAATAGTATGGGCGGATCGATGATAACCCAGCAGCATGTAACGCTTCACGCCATGAACCAAACACGTTGATGATCGTCGTGATCGACGGGATTTCTTTTCCGGTAGACCAGCGGGCGTAGGTTTTTGCATCTAAAGCAGGATAGGCGATACTCGCTTCGATTAAGCTATCGATTACTTGTTGTTCTGTCCATTTCTTCATGATGTCATACCCCTTTCGTGTAGGTGTTCGTCTAGGTGTGGGTACTTTCTTGTGAGGTCGTGCGACGGCGTGTCGCATAAATCAAAAAGCTGAGCCAGATGAAATAAAATCCGCTTGGTCGAATCAGGACACTTTCCGTGAACTGCAGCAACAACAACCAAAGGCTGAGTAACAACAAGATGACCGATAAGGAATCGTCGTGACGGTAATCCCGAATGAACCGGACAAGCATCAAGAGGAATGAAGCGAGATACAGCAACAGACCGATTAATCCGAATTCATACAGGTAGACGATCGGTGTACTGTGGAACGTATAGAGTGTGCTTGGTCCGAGTTGTTGTTCGAGTCCGACGACAGAAGAACCGAGACCATGTCCAAACCAAAATCGATCCACGGAAGCGCTCAGACCGGCTTGCCATAACGCACTACGTCCGTTGAGACTGATCAATTGCGCAAACAATGCATTGTTGAAAGAGATGGAACCAATCAGGATACCGGCACCTAACAGGTAAAGACCGGTGACCTGGTACCGCAATCGTTTTTCTGGAATCAGTAAAAGGGTCGTCAACAACGCGAGCAAACAAAATGAGTAAATGCCAGTCTGAGAAGCACTGAGTAATAAACCGATGAAAATCAACGACAGGACCAATCCGAAAAAGACGAGCGACCGAAGGCTACGTCGAGCGAGTGCCTGCAAGACATACATCCAGGCGATCAGACCACCGGGAACGAGCCAGGCCGCAAACGCGTTCGGGTTATTGGTCAAACTGGCAGACCTTAGAAAACCACCTTGTTCCCCGACATAAAGCTGCGACAAGGAAATCGGACCGAGTCGTAACGATTGGATGTTATCGATCGGTACATATTCCTGTCCGAACGAGACGAGTAAGGCATAAGCTGCAAGACATAAGGCTTGGTATAAAAGAATGAGGTTCAACAGTTGAAACCAACTGACGAATGAGCGAGCAGTGAGTGATAGGACGATGATGACAAAAAACCACGTCGTAAACAGATGGAGTAACGAAAGCGAAGAAGCGGTAGCTGGGCGAAATAGAAACATGATGGTGTGAAACGTAACATACAGTAAAAATAAGGTAACGAGTCGTTGTGTCAAAGCACGTGGTGGAAAATACATCGGACGGGTGACGAGATAAAAAACGACAAATAGGACGAGATAGACGAGTGTGATCAGTACATTCCAGTGATTCGGCAGGACTTCATCCGTGAATGATAACGGACGTGTCCATAAATCGACCGTCACCCAAAGTATCAGGATGAATAAGCCAATCGATTCAGGTATATTGACTGATTTTAACATCATTACTAGTATCTATCCACCCTTCATATAGGACTTATTACCGATTTTGGAGGTTCTTAATCATCAAATTTGTATTTACCCTTAATTTATTGAATATTTGCGCTTTTATTGGATGATTTTGATGAAACGGCGATCATTTTTATGTGAATCGTCTTTTTTTCGTGAAACAATCTTTTTCGATGAACTAACGATATGCAAGCATGATGACTCCTCAAAAAAATATAATCATTTCCATCAAGCTCTAATTGTTTTGGTAGCCGTTTGGAAATAAGGTGTAACCATAACCAATGTCCAGCGAACGTGTCAGGTAACGAGAAAGAGGTGAACAACGTGAATTCCATTCATCAAAAAAAGACATTCAGCGACCATGTGACGACATTAAAAAAAGGCTGGTGGATTTTCTGCTTACTGGCCATGTTATTAGCGGGTGCCGGATATGCCGTCAGCACCTACGTGATTCCTCCGACGTATGAAGCAACCGCCTACATCCTTGTCGTCCCACAGGCAAATGCGGAAACGACATCGACGACGACACTTGTCAGTACCTATCAGGATATCTTACGAAGTCCGGAAGTCATCGATCAAGTCGCCCAAAAGATGGACGTGACCGATAAACGGATCTTCGATTTGACGGATCGCCTGACCGTCGCAAGTAACTTGGACTCCCAAGTCATCGCCTTATCGGTCACCGATCGGTCAGCCGAGCAAGCGGCGATTCAAGCCAATACGATGACAGAAGTCTTTCAGGATTATGTCCCACAGTTGATCAAAACGAGTAGTACGGAAGTCTTCTCGACTGCCCGGATCCCGACTAAACCGGTCTCCCCAAACATCCTGATGAATACCGCGATCGGCGGGATCCTTGGTCTCTTATTCGGCTTATTGATCGTCTATTCCCGGGCGCTCGGAAAAAAGTCAGTCGCTGAAGAAACGAAAGAAACCGCCTATCCCCAAGCTGTCAGCCGTCCAAGCCGTTCATGAATCGAGAAAGGAGGAGCACATCATGCAGCCCCCACCATTTCAGCAGTACCGCAGACATGTCAAGATCGGTCTGCTACGGTTGATCGATGCGACGGTCATCATCGCAGCGACCGTCGTGACGTTCTATTTCTTTAATCCTCTTAATCTCACGGCAAACTTTGAACTGATTGATGCCGTCGAAATCGCCTTGATTCAATGGGTCGCACTGACGCTTGTCGCTCACTGGATGCGCTTTTATCAAATCATCTGGCGATATGCGAGCCTCCGGGACTTAGGTGTCTTACTCGTCGTCGTCGTCGCGAGCAGCTTTGTCCTCCTCGGACTGGAATATGCATTATTCGACTTTGCCGTCGAACGAGCCGTCTTTCTCCAGACCGGTCTTGTCCTGAATGGGATCTTGTTCGTCCGACTGTTGATCCGTGGACGCAGCCTGGAGCTGAAACGAGAAAATCGGACGCTTGGGAAACGGACCTTGATCATCGGTGCCGGTGCCTCGGGACAGATGATCACGAAAGAGTTGAAACAGAAAAAAGCGCATATCCTGAACGTCGTCGGACTCCTCGATGATTTGCCGGAACTAAAGGGGATGATGATTCATGGTGTACCGGTCATCGGTACGATCGAGCAGCTCGAATGTATCATCGAAGAATTCAAAATCGAGGCTGTCGTCCTGGCGATTCCGTCCTTATCCTATCCCGACCGGGTCAGCCTGCTGAACCGGATCAAACAGACGAAGGTCGAAGCGCATACGTTACCGATGCTCGTCGAACTGGCCTCCGGTCAAGTCTCCGTCAATCAAATCCGGGAAGTATCGATCGCCGATCTACTCGGACGGGAGCCGGTCGAACTCGATATCACGGAAATCGAAAAAAGCGTCAGTCAGGCGACGGTCCTCGTGACGGGAGCGGGTGGGTCGATCGGATCAGAAATTTGTCGCCAGCTTGTGAAGTTTAAACCGGAACACCTCATTTTACTGGGTCATGGTGAGAACAGTATCTATCTGATCCGGCGGGAGCTCGAAGCCACGACGGAAGGCATCACGTTACATTCGGTCATCGCCGATGTTCAGGATGCGGACCGGATGATGGACGTGATGCACCGCTTCAAACCGGATCTCGTCTATCACGCAGCCGCCCATAAACATGTGCCGCTGATGGAAGATAACCCAAGTGAAGCCGTCAAAAATAATGTCTACGGGACACGTAACGTCGCCGTGGCAGCAGAAGCAGCGGGCGTCAACCGGGTCGTCATGATTTCGACCGATAAGGCGGTCAATCCGACGAGTGTGATGGGGGCGACGAAACGGATTGCCGAGATGGTGATCCAACAGATCGCAAGGAACAGTCAAACGACCTTTGCCGTCGTCCGGTTCGGAAACGTCCTTGGGAGCCGCGGGTCCGTCATTCCTCTCTTTAAGGAACAGATCGCAAAGGGTGGTCCGATCACCGTGACCGATCCCGCGATGACCCGGTACTTCATGACGATTCCAGAGGCAAGCCGGCTCGTCATCCAAGCCAGTGTTCTCGCTGAAGGGGGCGAAGTATTTGTCCTCGATATGGGAGAACCGGTCAACATCACGACCCTGGCCCGCAACTTGATTCACCTGAGTGGTTTTACGGAAGAGCAGATCCCGATCGTCTACAGCGGTATTCGTAAAGGTGAAAAGTTGTATGAAGAGTTACTCGCAACGGAGGAGGTCCACGAAGAGCGGGTCTTCGAGAAGATTCTCGTCGGTAAGACATGCCCGTTCGGATCAATTGATCCGTATCTGCGCAACATCGCGGCAGCAATCGATGATGAACAAGCTTTACGGACGTATCTACTGGAAGCGACGAATCGAACCGACAAGATGCCGGAAACGATTCCACCGGCGATTCGGATCGCCCGGGAATGAGGGGGAGACGATATGAAATCAGCCCGGCAACTCTCACGTTTTAATCTCATCTTCATTGCGGATACGGCTTACTCGCTCCACCAATGGATGATTTTGACGCTGTTGATCAAATGGAGTACACCACTCAACATCGGTTACTTCAATTATGCTCTCGCCTTGACGGCACCAATCGTCATGTTTTGTTGGCTGAATGCCAGTACGATTTTGACGGCGGAACGGTCGGGGTTAAAAAACTTCAATTTGTTCATCAAAACACGATTTTCCTTATTGACGGTCGGCGTCTTTGTCCTTCTCGTCGTCTATTATTTCTTCGGAGAAGCCGACATTCTGTGGCTGACGTTACTCGTCTATCTGAATAAGTACATGGAGTCGTTTGCGGATCTCGCATATGGATTCCTACAAGGACACATGGCCTTCAAGGAAGTTGCTGTCTCGAAGATTTTCCGAAGTCTCGTCAACGTCTCGGGTGCGGCCTTGATTCTGTTCACGACCCATTCGATTCACGGTTTCGTTCTCGCTTTGGTCGCCGGTAACCTGATCATGCTGATTCTTTACGATTTACCGACCGTCCGGCGTGTCGGTCACGGATTCGAAAACCAGCTGATGAGCGAGCGGTATCAGACGGGGCGACAACTGTTCATCAAAGCTGTCCCACTCGGCTTCGTCGCCTTGTTGATTGCCTTGAATGCCAACATCCCACGCTTGTTCGTCGGCCATGCGATCGGCACGGAAGAACTGGGCTACTACGCGAGTATCGCCTATCTCCTTGTGCTAGGAAGTCTCTTCATCCACTCGCTTGTCGCCGTCTTGTTGCCAAACTTTTCTTCTGAAAGTGGTGAACGGCAAAGCTTACCGGAGTTGCGGAGGCTGACCCGCTCGATGCTACTGATGACGAACGCAGTCGGGATTTTGCTGATCATCGGATCAATCTTTTTTGGGAAGTGGGGACTGACGCTCTTCTACAATGCG
Source organism: Exiguobacterium sp. s128 (assembly GCF_018618815.1). Classification (NCBI taxonomy): domain Bacteria; kingdom Bacillati; phylum Bacillota; class Bacilli; order Caryophanales; genus Exiguobacterium; species Exiguobacterium sp. s128. Next base: position 21,246 of record NZ_JACSMT010000009.1, read on the forward strand.
TCATTCGTCCAGTACCATACGATTTTCGTCCTGATGATGATCGCGTCGCTCTTTTTCTATAATTCGACCGTCGTTCAAGCGTTGTTGACCGGGTTTCAACAATTCCGGGTCCAGACGATCGCCATCTTCGGCAGTGTCGTCGTCAACATCGTCGCCTGCAGCATCCTGATTCCGATGTACGGCTTGTACGGTGCGACGACCGCGTATGGGTTATGTGCCATCACCCAGATCGTTCTGTTGATTCCCGCGCTCTATCGTTCACTGTATCCCCGGAAACTGGCACTTGCGATCGAACAAAGTAGCTAAAGGAGGAGAAAACATGCGGCCGATCCTGATTGTCGTTGTCCTTGAAGCATTGCTCAGTCAACTGGTCCGACCGCTCTTTTTGACTTCTGAAGGTTACGTGGCGACACTTCTTGCCATCAATTCGGTCCTGTTGATGTTTTATCTGCTGAAACAGGCGGACACGACACCGCTGTTTCTGATTTTCGTGACAGCTTTTCTGCTCCGCTTGACGTTGATGTTAGTCGATCTGGAACTGTTCCGGCTCCCACCACATAGCGGTGACGATACGGAGGCATTCCACCTGGAAGGCTTGTTGATCTATACCGATCCGACGATGTTCAATGAAGTCGTTCGGGGCAGCTATTCGAAATTTCTTGGTCTCTTTTATCTCGCATTCGGACCGGAGCGGATGTTGGCCCAGTATTTTAACGTCATTCTCGGTATTGTTTCGATCGTCATCTTTTCGAAAACCCTGATGTTACTGAGGTTACCGATGCATTACGTGCTGATCGTAACCGGGATGTTTGCTTTCTTCGCGCAAGGGTTGTTGCTTTCACCGATCCTCTTACGTGATCAACTGGTGGCGATCGGGATCGTCTACACCTTGTACTATATGGTGCACTGGACGATGCACAAGTCGATGATGGATCTGGCACTCGCCTATACGGGCTATTTCATCAGTACGATGTTCCATTCAGGACTTGCGGTCGGGATTCTGGTCCTTCTCGTCTACTTTTCCTTCTACAATCACGAGACGCAGCGGATGGATTTCGAAGCGTCGAAAGTCCAGCGTTTGCTCGTCCAGGTCGTCATCGTCGGTTTTATCGTCTACAGCTTCCAGGAAGTATTGTTCGCGAAATTCACCCACGTCTCGGAAAACGGGCAACTGTTCAGCGGGATGAGTTACGACCGTGGGGGATCCGCCTATCTGAACGGATTGACCGTGACAGGGCCACTCGACATGATCTTGTACGCGCCGCTCCGGATGATCTACTTCCTGTTTTCACCGTTTCCATGGCAATGGTCGAGCGTGATGAACATCGCGATTTTCTTCGCGGACGCGGTGTTTTATCTCGTGCTGTTTGGTCTGACGATCTTGCACCTGAAGTATCTGAAACAACATCCTTTTGGCAGTGTGCTTCTGTTCATGTTGCTTCTGTTTCTCGTCAATGCCGTCATCTTTGGTCTTGGGACAGGGAATGTCGGAACGGCGATTCGCCACCGCTACAAACTGTTTCCGATGCTGTTGATTGTGTATACATCGATTCATTACATCCGCTATCAGGTGATTCATCACTTCGAGGAGGTCGAGAAACGTGCAGAATAAAACGATTTTAATTACCGGGATTGCAGGATTCATTGGATTTCATGCGGCACGTCGTTTTTTAGCAGAAGGGTACCGGGTCGTCGGGCTCGATGAAGTCAACGATTATTATGATCCGACGCTCAAAGAGGCTCGGTTGATCGAACTCGACCCAAAGTGTTACACGTTTTACCGCGTTTCTCTAGAAGATACCGAAGCGGTCGATCAAATCTTTGCGACAGAACAGATTGATTTGGTCCTCCATCTGGCGGCCCAAGCCGGTGTCCGGTACAGCATCGATCGGCCGGACGTCTACATCACCTCGAACATCGTCGGTTTCCTGTCGATTCTTGAAGCCTGTCGGCATCATCCGGTCGAGCAACTGATCTACGCCTCATCGAGTTCCGTTTACGGTTCGAATACGAAGATGCCGTTTGCGACGACGGATGCGGTCGACCATCCACTCAGTCTCTACGCCGCTTCGAAAAAAGCGAACGAACTGATGGCGCATACGTACAGCAGTCTTTACGGGATCAAAACGACCGGTCTTCGCTTCTTCAGCGTCTATGGACCGTGGGGACGTCCGGACATGGCCCTGTTCAAGTTCACGGAAGCGATCGCGAACGGTCAACCGATCGACCTGTACAACTACGGTGAGATGGGACGCGACTTCACGTATGTCGACGACATCATCGAAAGCATCTATCGGTTGATGCAGACGGAGCCGGTTGCGGATCCCCAGTTTGATAAAGCGAATCCACTTCCCGACCGAAGTTTCGTCCCGTACCGTGTCTTCAATATCGGCAGTCACAGTCCGATCCGACTGAACGAATTCGTCGCCTTGATTGAACAGCGGCTCGGCAAAAAAGCCATCAAACATGAATTACCACTCCAAGCGGGTGATGTGCCGGAAAGTTTTGCGGATGTGCAGTCCTTGTTTGAAACAATCGGTTATCGTCCACAGACGACGATCGAAGCAGGCGTCGATGCATTCATCGACTGGTATGAGCAGCATTATCGGCTGAAGGAGGGAGTTCAAGATGGCGCTTAAAGAAGAGTTGTATTATAAATCCCCGATATTCATTCAGAATATCTTAACTTCTCTTTACGGGAAAAAGTTGATGCAGGAACGATATGGTATGGGTTATGAGGAAAAAATCAAAGAATTAAGAGAAAAAGATCGAACGATCGACTACCGGATTGAACAGCTCGAGCGATTGAATGCCTTTCTGTTATTCGTTCAGACACATACACCTTACTACCAAAAACTGTTTCAAGAACATGACATTCGACTCCCCTTCAGCTCACTGGATCAGTTACAGACGATACCGGTGCTTGAGAAGGAGACGCTCAGGCAACAAAATGCAGCATTCCTGTCAAACATCGACGCCCCGGTCCGCGGGCGGACTGGCGGTACGAGCGGAAAGTCACTTCAAGTCGCCTTCATGCGAGAGGATGTCCAAGAACGGATGGCGCATCTCGATTACTTCAAAGAGTTACATGGATTTTATTCCGGCATGCGGCGGGCGAGTTTCACGGGTCGGACCTTGACGGCGGTTGATCAGAAAAAACCGATCTTCTGGCGGATGAACCGTCCGTTGAATCAACTCCTGTTATCGATTTTCCACATGAAGGAAGAAAATTTACCGGCGTATATCGAAGAGTTGAACCGGTTCCGACCGGCGGCACTTGACGGGACACCAACGGCGATGCTTGAAATTGCGCTGTACATGCTCAAACACAAGATTCAACTTGATTTTAAGTTGAAAGCGATCTTTCCAACAGCGGAAACGGTGACACCCGAGATGCGGCGGTTACTTGAAGAAGCCTTCCAAGCACCCGTCTTTGACCAGTACGGTTCGTCGGAAGGGGCACCGATCATCTCGGAGTGTCGCGAGCGGAAACTCCACCTGCACCACGAGACGGGGATCATCGAACCATACGGAGAGGGCGGTGAAGTCATCGTTACCTGTTTTACGACCCGCGGGACGCCGCTGATCCGTTACCGGATCGGTGACCGGATGACGCTGAGTGACGCAATTTGTACATGCGGACTGAACGGTCCGGTCATCGAGTCGATTGATGGTCGCGGAACCAGTTATATCGTCAGTGAAAAGCGGGGCAAAGTATTCGAAGGAGACATCACGACGATCGCCCGTGAATTACCGAACTCGGTCTTACGTCTGCAGGTCGAACAATACGCATTGAATCAAGTGACACTCCGCTACATTCCGGATGAACAATTGTTTGTACCGAAACACGAAAAGATCTTATTACGCGAGATGCACAAGCTCCTGGGCTCCTCGATGCAGGTGACGCTCGAGCCGGTCCGGCAGATGAAGCAGGAACCGAATGGGAAAACACTGATCGTCAGACAGTCGATGAAATAGGAGGAATCCATCATGAATAAGGCAGTCAAACACATCATAGATACGACAGCAGCCGAAACACGATCACTCCCTATCGCCAACCGTTCGATTGCCGTCGTCGGCCTCGGATACGTCGGTCTTCCCGTCGCCGTCGCCTTTGGCGAAAAAACGGAAGTCATCGGCTTTGACATCAAGGAACAGCGGGTCGCGGAACTAAAAGAAGGTATTGACGCGACACTCGAACTCAGTCCATTCGTCCTGAAGAATGCAGAAGTCGAGTACGTGACGGACGCAGGAGCCTTACAGGCAAGCGACTTCATCATCATCGCCGTCCCGACACCGATCAACGCTCAAAACCAGCCGGACTTGACACCACTCCTTCGTGCCTCGCATCTTGTCGGACGACAACTGAACAAAGGCGACATCGTTGTCTATGAATCAACGGTCTACCCGGGCGCGACCGAGGAAGATTGTATCCCGGTCCTTGAGGAAGCATCAGGACTTCAAGCCGGTGTCGACTTCTTTGTCGGCTACTCCCCGGAACGGATCAATCCTGGTGATCACGAGCATACGTTCAAGACGATCAAAAAAATCGTCTCCGCTCAAAACGAAGAAACGCTCGACATCGTCGCGGAAGTCTATGAAGCGGTCGTTGAAGCCGGCGTCCACCGGGCCTCTTCGATCAAGGTCGCAGAAGCGGCAAAAATCATCGAAAATACACAACGTGATTTGAACATCGCCTTGATGAACGAACTGGCAATCATCTTTGATCGAATGAATATCGACACACTTGAAGTCCTCGAAGCTGCCGGGACGAAGTGGAACTTCCTTCCGTTTCGCCCGGGGTTAGTCGGTGGGCATTGTATCGGCGTCGATCCATTCTACTTGACGATGAAGGCGGAATCACTCGGCTATCATCCGGAAGTCATCTTAGCCGGACGCCGGATCAATGATACGATGGGGCGTTTCATCGCAACGTCGCTCGTCAAGAATTTGATCAAACAAAACATGGCCGTCCTCGGGGCTCGCGTGACCGTCCTTGGTCTATCGTTTAAGGAAAACGTCAGTGATATCCGGAATTCAAAAGTCGCGAACCTCGTCAAGGAAATCGAAGAGTTTGGAATCGAAGTCCAAGTGGCGGACCGGCTCGTCGCAAAAGAAGAGGCACAAAGAGAATACGGCATCGATTTAGTGGATCTTTCGGACTTAAAACCGGCAGACGTGGTCATCTTCGCCGTCTCCCATGAAGAGTACGTCGAAGGGAACTGGCTGCTCGCGCAACACTTGCTCAAAGTCGGTCGCGGAATTGTCATCGATATCAAAGGGATGCTGACACCAACAGACAAACCGGAAGGGGTGCATTTATGGCGACTCTAAAAATCCTCCAAGTCTGCGCCCTCGATACGACGGCAGAAACGATGCTTCAGCCTTTGTTGCTCGCTCTCAAAAATGCCGGACACGATGTCGGAATTGCCTGTGCGGACACGGGAGCGGCGGACAAACTAGCCGCTCAAGGGTTTACGATGCATGATATCCCGATTGAACGGAAAATCGACTGGACAAGTAACTGGAAGACGATTCGCTCGATCGTCCAGATCTTAAAAGACGAACAGTACGACGCCGTCCATGTCCATACACCGGTCGCAGCGGCGCTCGGACGAGTCGCTGCCAAACGGGCCGGAACGAAACATATCGTCTATACGGCACACGGTTTTTACTTTCACGAAAAGATGGGCCGCGTCACCTATCAACTGACGTACTCGGTCGAGAAGTGGCTCGCCCGGTTTGCGACGGACTACCTGTTGCTCCAAAGTGCCGAAGACTACGAACTGGCGAACCGGAAACGGTTCAAAAACACGACCCGGCTGATGCACCTCGGAAACGGGATCGATTTGACCCGCTTTTATCCCAGCCCGCGTCAGACGAATGGTAATTTTACGTTTTTGTTCATCGGTCGGATCGTCGAAGAAAAAGGCATTCTCGAACTGTTGAACGCGTTTGAAGAGGTCGTTGCGGTTCAACCGGATACGCGGCTCGTCATCGCCGGTGAAATGATGGCAAGCGAACGGGATCAGACGACGAAACATACGTTCATGAAACGGATCCGGGAGATTCCCAACATCGATTATCTCGGTTTCGTCGAAGATGTGCCGACGCTCCTCCATCAGGTCGATGCCTTTGTTCTTCCCTCACATCGCGAAGGTGTTCCACGCTCCATCATCGAGGCGATGGCGACGGCAAAACCCGTCATTGCGACGAACATCCGCGGTTGCCGTGAAGAAGTCATCGAAGGGAAGACCGGTTATTTGGTAGAGGTCCGGGATGAGCAACAGTTGACCCGGCGGATGCTCGATCTCGTTCAGCATCCAGACGCGGCATCGGAAATGGGACGGGCAGGTTTTGAACGGGCGATGAAACACTTTAACGAAGCAGATGTCATCAAGCGGCAACTCGATCTCTTTTCGACCTTATAAAAAGGAGGACGCCACCATGAAACGGACATTCGATTTCACAGTCAGTCTACTCGCTATCCTCGTCCTGCTGCCGGTCTACCTGTTCGTCGCCTTGTTCATCTTTACGAAGCTCGGACGCCCGATTTTCTTTAACCAGGTCCGTCCCGGCTATAAAGGCGAACTGTTTAAGATCTATAAATTCCGGACGATGTCGAACGAGACCGATGCGGACGGTAAACTACTTCCGGACGCCGAGCGGATTCCGAAATCGGTCGAATGGGTACGGCGGTTGAGCCTGGATGAAATCCCACAGTTTTTTAACATTCTTCGGGGACAGATGAGTTTCGTCGGACCACGCCCGTTGCTCGTCAGTTACTTGAACCACTATACACCGGAACAAATGACCCGCCACGACGTCTTACCGGGTCTGACCGGTTGGGCACAGATCCACGGGCGGAACGCAACGACCTGGCAAGAACGACTCGAACAGGATCAGTGGTACGCAGCGAACCAGACGTTCCGACTCGATCTGTATATTTTGTTGAAAACTGTTAAGATTGTCGTCTCTTCAGAAGGGAACTCGACCGATCATCAGACGGGAATGGGCGAATTCAAAGGACTTGACGGGGGTGTCCATCATGATGTCGTTAAGCGCTGAACGATTGATCCATGATCCGCGGGAATGGAATGCCCTCGTCGCGCGTTACGCTTTAGATTGTTATTACGACTACGCCTACTTCGAGCTCGCGGAAGAACCGGCAGCGATTCCGGAGATGTATATCTACCCGACAGAATTCGGCATCCTGCTTTATCCGTACCTGAAACGAAAAATCGATGGAACGAATTTTCAAGACATCACGACTCCCTACGGGTACGGCGGACCGGTCTTCATCGGCATCTGGTCCTGCGATCAAGTCGAGGAGGTCCGGCAACAATTCCGTGAGTATTGCCATGCGGAACAGATTATCACCGAGACGATCCGCTTTCATCCGGTACTTGAAAATCAGGAACTCGGTCAAGTGTGGTGTGACACGGCAAACATCTTGCAGCAGACGGTGACGGTCAAGTTGACGGATCCGCTAGACGTAATTGAAAAGCGTTTTTCCTCGATGACGCGGCGAAATATCAAAAAAGCCCGACGCGAAGAGGTGACGGTCCGCGTTGCCCGTCCCGAAGAATATGCAAGTTTTATCCATCTGTATCGGTTGACGATGGAGAAACGTCAGGCCGATGCCCGCTATTACTTCGACGATGATTACTTTCAGCAACTGCAAAACGGGCGCTTACCAGCAGAATTGCTCGTTGCCGAACGAAACGGTACGATCATCGCCGGTTGCATCGTCCTCTACGGACAACAATTCGCCCATTATCACCTCGGGGCGTCCGATCCAGCAGAACTCGCCGCCCGTCCGAATCATCTGTTGTTCGCCGAAATGATCCGCCGGGCCAAGCACCTCGGAAAAACGGCCCTTCATCTTGGTGGTGGGACGACGCGGGAAAATACCGACAGCCTACTCGCTTACAAACGTTCCTTCAGTGATCTGCAGACAGCGTTCAGCCTTGGAACGTCGATTTTAAATCCCATGGTATACGAACAATTGTCGAACCGGCACTTGGAGCATCACGGATCGTCATCGCAGGACTGGTTTCCGCTCTACCGGACCCCAGTGCGTCAGCTGTCACGAAGAGGGGGGGAGTCATCATGAAACGTATTCCATTATCAATTCCACATCTCAGTGGTCAGGAAATACAGTATGTCACGGAAGCACTCGAAACGAACTGGGTGGCACCGCTTGGTCCGAATGTCGAAGCCTTCGAAGCGGGAATCCGTACCTATAGCGGTGCAGAAGCCGCACTTGCGACGAGTAGCGGAACAGCGGCCATCCATTTAGCGTTAGCGACGCTTGGCGTGACGGTCGGAGATGATGTCTTCTGTCAGTCCTTGACCTTCATCGCCTCGACCAACCCGATCCGGTATGTCGGTGCACGCCCTGTCTTGATTGATTCAGAACCAGACACGTGGAACATGTCACCTGCCGCCTTGCGCCGAGCGATGATTCAAGCGGCGACACGTGGCCAGCTCCCAAAAGCTGTCATCGTCGTTCATCTGTACGGGGTCGTCGCAAAAATCGAGGAGCTTGCAGCAATCTGTCAGGAATATGATGTACCGTTGATCGAAGACGCAGCGGAATCGTTAGGATCGACCATTAATGGTCGGATGACGGGCACGTTCGGCACGTTTGGTATCTACTCGTTTAATGGCAACAAAATCATTACGACGTCAAGCGGCGGGATGTTGGTCTCGTCTGATTCAGGTTTGATCGAACGGGCGTTTTATCTCGCGACGCAAGCCCGGCAACCGGTCTTACATTACGAGCATACGGAAGTCGGCTTTAATTACCGGATGAGTAACGTATCGGCCGGAATCGGACGGGGACAACTCGAAGTGATCGAGGACCGGATCAAGGCACGCCGGACGATTTTTAACCGCTATGTCCGAGCGTTTGACGGCGTCGAGGCACGTCACTACCAACAGGAAATCACCGGTAGTCGGGCGAACCGGTGGCTGACGGCATTGACGGTACCCGGTGGAACGGAGCAACGGGATCAATTGATTCTACAGTTGCAGCAAAAAAATATTGAATCGCGCCCCGTCTGGAAACCGATGCACCTGCAGCCGGTCTACCGGGATGTGCCGTACATCACGGCGAATGACGTGGACGTCAGCCGTCGTTTGTTTGAAGAAGGGATTTGTCTACCGTCTGCTTCGCAAATGACGTTTACCGAGCAGGCGCTGGTCATCCGTTCGGTTCGTCAAGGACTCGTTGAAGACGTTCGGCGAAATGTGCAGCTATGAATGTATGGGAGGGAGACATCGTGATGATCGATTTGGAGGAAGCGATTGAAGCACTCCGTCTCGCTGCGAACGGGAAAAATGAACTGACGGCAAATACCTACTTTCGCTGGCAACTGAATACACAGTACCCAAGCGTCGCAGAAATCCTGATTTTATTCGGATCTTGGCAAATTGCTCTCGAGCGAGCCGGAATCGGTCACGTTCGGGTAGCCTTTACTAAATCGGATATCATCGAGGCCTTACGCGCTGCGAAGGAGGAACTGGAACCCTTCACGAGTGCGACGTACCGTGAATGGGCCCAGCAACATCAGGCGCCGAGCTTGACCGATATCGTCCATCAATTCAACTCGTGGCAGCAGGCATTATCGGAAGCAGAAATCCTAAAGGAACGGGTGCAAGAGATGGAACGCCGGATCATCGAATCGTTACTCGAAGCGCAAGAACTCTTACCTGTTTTGACAAGTCAGACCTATATGAAATGGGCAGTTGGAAAAAACCGACCGACTGTCGCGACCATCGCTAGACGGTACGGATCCTGGAGTAATGCGTTAGAAATCATCGGTATTGAACAACCCCGCAAACGTTGGACGGAAGAAGAAGTACTTCGCATCCTGACCGAAGCGGCAGATGAACTGGACGGTTTGACGATTGCCCATTATCAACAATTCAGTGTGGGACGGGATACGCCGAGTATTGGTGTCATCACAGCCTTATTCGGCAGTTGGAGTAACGCCGTGATGATCGTCTCGAACCAACGGCAATCGTAAATCGACTTGATCCGAAAGAGAAGGGGAAATCAACATGAGAAAATGGAAGTGGCTGATCTTAACGCTGTTTGGTATCGGGTTGCTCGTTTTTTTCGGATCAGGTGGGTACGTCTATCATCAGGACAGTCAGACGGTCGAGGAAGTGGATGAACCGGTTCAAGCGAGCGTGGAAACGGCAGCATCGGGCCAATCGGATACGGACCAATCGGATACGGACCAACCGGATACGGACCAACCGGATACGGATGAGAAGTCAGACAAACCAACCGAATCGAAAGCATTATCGTTTTTATTGCTGGGTGTCGACCAACGCGGTAACGAAGCAGGCCGGAGTGACACGATCATCGTCGTGACGGTCAATCCGGAAACGGGTTCAAGCAAGATGCTCAGCATCCCGAGGGACTTGAAGACGGAGATCATCGGCAACGGTTCAACGGATAAGATCAATCACGCCTATGCGTTTGGTGGACCAGAGATGGCACGTGAGACCGTCGAACACTTACTGGATCTGCGAATCGACTACTTTGCAGAAATCAATCTCGAGGGCTTCACAGACTTAGTGGACGCAGTCGACGGAGTGACGGTCGAAAATGATATCAATTTCTCCTATTACGAGATGCAGTTTCCAAAAGGGAAGTTGGCGTTAGACGGGAAAGAAGCACTCGCTTATGCGCGGATGCGTTATGACGATCCGCGAGGCGACTTTGGGCGGCAGATCCGTCAGCGGCAAGTCGTCCAAGCCGTCGCTGATAAATTGACGGCTGACTTTTCATTGATCCGTTTCAACGACGTCTTGAGTGTTCTTGGTAAAAACGTCAAGACGGACATCCCGTTTCAGGTCGTCCGGAAACTCGCGACGGATTACCGCGCCAGTTTAAAAAATGTCGAAACGTTATCGCTTGAAGGAAGCGGGGGGATTGAATCAGATAAGATTTATTACTGGCATCCGACACCAACGTCTCTGAAACAGGTCCGGACGACGTTACAGAACGAGCTTTAATGACGAACACTTTTCGTAAACCAATCGGAGCTGAATCAAAAGGGATTACTCTTTCTTTTACGTGCTTTTTCATGTAGGAGTCTCGTGCATCAAATGATTGTTTTGAAATGAAAGCAGGGAGACGGATTTTGATATCCGCCTCCCTGCTTTGTATAAAACCGATGCTTAAGTGAACCTGAACGGTCTGTTTTTAGTTTTTTGAGCGGACAATCGTGCGGACGGGCAGGAACTTAACGGTCGCATAGATGAAATACAAAACCGTCATGATGGCAGCTGCACTCCAGACGAGTTGATAATTCACACCCGTCGTACCGAACCGGAGACCGACGAGAGCGGGCACGATCAACGTCAGCCAGCTGAGTACGATGGCGACACGTGCCGTCAAGGCATCGATGTTGAGGTTTAATCCCATACCGAGGAAGAACAGCCCCCACAGGATGAACCAGAAGACCCATGTGGCGCCACCGATCCAGTCACCTGTACTGAAGCTGACTCCGGCATAGAAGAGGGCAGCGATGGCGACGAACAACGAAAACCAGCCGACGCCACTGCCATCGAGTCCAAATAAAAACGTGATCCCGACATACAGATACGTAAAGGCAAACAAGTAGATACTGGCATAACCGAACGTCAACGCCGGATCACCGGCTGCTCCGATGACGAGCCATGTCGCGATGAAGGTCTGCAACAACCCGGTCAACAAACTGAATAGACCGGCACTCTTCAAATTGACTTTGCCGAACAACGACAGACTATTTAGAAAGAGCGCAACGCCCCCGAATAATAAACTTACATTTCCCACATGAATTCCTCCATTAAGACGTCAGACGTCTGATTGTTAGCTTAACCATATGATGAATTCGCTTCCAATGCAAGTAAATTTTCGATGGGGAAATCAAGCCGAAAAAAGACTCTTGATGTCCCTTTCAGAAGAAAGCGAATCCAAGAGTCTATTCTTAACGATTGAGGACGGAGCGTAACGTCGTCTCCGTTTGGGGGAGCGTTCCTTTTAACGTGACAAGACCGTAACGCGTCGAGCCTTTTTTGATGAAGAAGACACGTGTATAGGCTGATTCCGGTGTATACCCCGTCTTGCTGGCGTAGACACGCGTGTCTCCCGGAAGTGACGTGTTCGTATGGTACCACGTCAACGTCCGTGCATACGGTCCTTTAACGGCGGTCTGGTACGATTTACGTCCGCTGACCGTCATCAAGTAACTGTACTTGGCATACGTATTGGCAAGCTTCTGCATATCAGCTGCTGTCGTATAGTGGCTTGAATGATAAAAACCATGTGGATTCATGAAATGACTGGCGGACATGCCAATCGCTTTCGCCCGACTGTTCATCATGGAAACGAAGTTCGATTCCGAACCGGCTGTCCGGACCGCGATCGCTTTCGCCGCGTCATTGCCGGACCGGATCAGCATCCCGTTCAAGAGTTGGCGCATCGTGACTTTGTCACCCGACCGGAAACCAGCGGAACTGCTGTCGGCAGGAACGGACAACATCGAATATGTCAGTGTGAATGTCTGATCGAGTGTCCCTTTTTGGGCAGCCGCGTCATAGGCGACAAGGGCCGTCAATAATTTCGTCGTACTCGCCGGGTATCGGCGGGCAAAACTTTCTTTCGTCAGTTCATAGCCGGATGATCCAAGCTTGAAATAGCGCATCGAAGCAACCGGATAGCTGCCACTTGATGGCGCAGGTGAGCTGGTTGTCAGTTTTCTGGCGACCTGGTCGGAGACATAATAATAATTCACGGTCCCTTTGACCTTGTACCAGCCATTCGAATAAGAAACGGCGTTGAATGTAGACTTGTATGTAGCAAGCCGTTTGATGTTTTTAGATGAGGCTGTACTTGGTGATGTTCTGACATTGGCACCGGCTGTCGAGTAGACGATGATTTTGTAGGTCTTGACGGAACTGGTCCCGACTTTCGCCGCCACCTGGTTCGAGAGGTAGCGATAGGCGTTTCCGTCCTTGATCTTGTACCAACCGTTTGAATAGGAAACAGCTGTAAATGTGGCCTTGTACGGGGCGCGACGTGTGATTGTCGCGGATGAACTCGTACTTGGCTTCGTCCGAATGTTCGCACCAATCGTCGATGTGACGATGACCTGATAGCTGGCAGCTTGAGCAGGTAAGGCTGGGAGACATAATGTAATAAGTAGGACGAGTGTCAAACAAATCCTGAATAATGACTTCATAAAAATCTCATTCCCTCCTTTTGCAAAATATGTTCTTATCATAAAACAAAAAAAGGAAATTCTCTTTTTTTTCAAAAAAGTTACTCTTCCTACACCGGAAGCATGAAACCCGGTAACATAGGGAATGAGAGCAAAAGACGTGTTCAAGGAGGAAATCAGATGAAAATTGCAGTCATTGGTTTAGGGGATATCGCCCAAAAAGCGTATCTGCCTGTTTATGCAGAGCGGACGGATTTAGAGGTTTACCTCGTTTCGACGGACCGGGAAAAAGCCGAGCGATTGCGGACGGCCTATCGGTTCGCCGGAACGCTTGATTCGATTGAGGATGTGATCACAACCGGGATTCAAGTGGCGCTGATCCATTCAGCGACAAAGGTTCATGCCGAGCAAGCCGGACAGTTACTGGCTGCCGGCATCCATGTCTACATCGATAAGCCGGTTTCGCTCGAAGTCGAAGAAGTCCGGGCGTTGACAGAACAAGCAGCAGCCAAAGGGTTACATTTCATTACCGGTTTTAATCGCCGGTTCGCATCGGCGCACCGTGCCTTGCTTGAAGTCAAAGAGCCGAACGTAATCGTCATGCAAAAAAACCGGACTTCCTTCATCGAAGATGCCAAAACGTTTATCTTCGACGATTTTGTCCATGTCGCGGATACGCTTCGTTTCTTGACGGGACGCGGGAAAATCGAGAACCTGCAAGTCCGCGGCAAAAAAGAGGACGGTCTATTACACCATGTCACGATCCAGTTCGAAGCAAATGGCATCACGGCGATCGGTATCATGAATCGGAACAACGGGGTGACGGAAGAACGGGTCGAAGTGATGGGACCAAATGAAAAACGTGTCGCAACCGACGTCACGTCGGTCGAACAGATGACAAAGGGTGGAACACTTCGATTGCCGCTCGATAACTGGGAACCGACATTACGCAGACGTGGTTTCGTCGAGATGGTCGATGCGTTCATCGAGACCGTCCATGGTCATCCATCGGCATCGGTGACAGGGGAAGACAGTCTGGCGACGCACGAACTCTGCGCGGAAGTCGTCAAACGGTTGGACGAATTGTAATCATATTCGAACCGGTCATGTCGTCCGGGACAACATCAAAAAACGAACGGTTTCTCTCGACCAAATGAGAGGAATCGTTCGTTTTTTGTATCTTGTTCTGATTAGATTTTTTTCAATTGATAGACAAGTTTTCCGCCGGGACCTTCGAACGTCAATGTAAAACCAGATCGGTTAAAGACGTAACTGACAAGACCTTCCGATAAGGCGAGGCGGGCGGACAAATCCGGTTCGAAGCGAATCGATTCCGTGTCATTGCGGGGCGCGTCGACCATTCCAAAGTCTTGATAGTCAATCGTTGCAACCAGTCCATCGCGTTTCGCGAAGGAGACGTCAATTTGTCCGGTCGCAGGAAACGATCGTTCTTTCAGACCCGTATCGAGTGTACTCCGTTCGATTTGATAGGTGCCTTCGACTTGTTTCAGTTGAACAAACATCGCTTCTGCGCTTAATTGAAGGGACTTTGCCCGGAGCCGGATTGGATTGTCTTGCGCCAAGGCGAGTTGGTCGATCTTCCGGGCAATCTTAACGACTTCTTTGAAGTGATAGCTCGCTAATGCCGTTTCAAGCTGCACCATCAGTTTGGCAGGATCGTGCATCGTATCTTGACGTGTCGATTGATCGACGGCTTGCGTGTACTGTCCGAGCTCGAGTTCGGACTGGACGCCGGATGGCGGCACTTCTGTACAACCAGCCAACAGGACACAAAACAGAATGATCACGAATTGTTTCATGCCTTCACCTCCGTGCGGACGATATGTGTGATTTGCAGATGATCCGTATGTAACCGAACGTTGTACCGGACATCATACGTGACCAGATGTTGACCGGCTGATCGGGTCAGTTGATACGTCTCGACCGTCTTGATTTGAAACGATGCGCCCTTTGAAACAAACCGTTCGAAGTCAACGGTGTGCGGACGGGGAGGAATCGGGCTGTCAGACGCAGCTTGAATCGTCTGTAAGGCGGCGACTTCCGAATGAAACGTCTCGAGCGTCGCGAATTGAATCGCCGAGAACGTCTCAAGCGTATCCGTTGTTTTCGAATAGGTGGCGGTTTCCGGCACTGTTTTCGTA
Source organism: Exiguobacterium sp. s128 (assembly GCF_018618815.1). Taxonomy (NCBI): domain Bacteria; kingdom Bacillati; phylum Bacillota; class Bacilli; order Caryophanales; genus Exiguobacterium; species Exiguobacterium sp. s128. The sequence goes on from NZ_JACSMT010000009.1 coordinate 36,631, forward strand.
TACTGGCGGACAAATTTCAGGACGTCGTAAGACGCCGGTGGGTCTTCTGACGAATAGGTTTGGTTATAGGCAGACATGTCATCGGACCAGTCTGCTATCGGTGAAGCCTGAACAGGCGGAGCAAGCGTCGTATGCGTGGATTCCGTTTGCGTCAGCCCGTACCAGGTGCCGACAGATCCAAGACCGATGACGAACACGATGATGAAGGATAACAAGCGTCGACTGGACGCAAGGGGATTCGGTGGGTCCAGTGTTTTTGTTTTTTTGAGGACAGGGTGTTTGCAGTAGGAACACGCTGTCTCGTCTGTTTCTAAAGGGGTTCCGCAAAGTGAACAACGTTCCATTGACAAGCCCTCCTAACGAACTCAAGAGTATATTGATGAAGATGAATCGTATTTTTGAATATCTTATTCAGAATAACATTAATTGGAAATCAAATCAAAAGCAGATTGTCTATAACCTTTGAATTCAGACGGGGTGACGCCAAAAAAGGAGTCCCTCTTTTTTCACACGCTTTCCTCAGGCTTATGTCTCTGACAGCGTACGTTTACGCTTTTTCCTGTAGGCGTTCGCGTGAAGCGAGTGATTCCTTTTGAACGAGATAAGGGTGGCAGACTTGTCATCTGCCACCCTCATTTTCTGTATGGAGAGTGACGTTTGAGTCAGTCTCTTTTGCTGTCATGTTAGTTGGTGGCACTACTCAAACGGAATAACTGCCATCCGGTTGTTCGGTTACGTCCAGTGCGTCCTCTGCAAAAAACGTATCGACGACACGTGATGCGGCCAACCCATCTTCCATCGCGCAATAGGCTTCGCGGAAAGTGTCGAGTTGCGACTGATAGTCGCTTGTCAGGCGTGGGATATCCGATAAGGCATTCAGGAACGCGTCCTCGGTTTCGAGAATCGGTCCCGGTAAATCCTTGTAGTAGTCAAGATAGAATCCACGTAATGTATCCCGGTACAAATCAAGATCATACGCATAAAAGAACATTGGCCGGTTCATGTTGGCGAAATCAAAGAACACGGACGAATAATCCGTAATCAACAGATCCGTGACCAGATACAGTTCCTGAATGTCGGGATAACTCGTGACATCGATGAAGCGCTCACGGTGTTCAGCCGGAATGCTCGGCTTCTTCGTCACGAGGACGTGCGTCCGAATCAGGAAGACGTATTCGTCACCGAGTGCCTCCGCGACGCGGTCGAAATCAAACGGATAATCAAAGAAGAACTTTCCGTTGCCAAGCGACTGATGATCACGGAAGGTCGGCGCGTATAAGATGACCTTTTTATCGTCCGACAATTGCAGCTTCGTCCGGATCGTCTCGATGGTCTTCGGCTGATTGTTCGAGAAGAACAAATCATTCCGGGGATAACCGGATTCAAAAATCGGTCCGTCGTACCGGAACGCACTCTTGAAGATCGTCGACGCATACGAACTTGGTGACAAGAGGACACTCCACTGGTTAATCGAGTTCGTGACCCGGTCGACATAGCCTTCGTCCCGTCCATGGATCTCATCCAAGTCGAACAACATCTTCTTCAACGGTGTTCCGTGCCAGGTCTGGATGTAGGTCGTCTCTTCACGACGTCTGAAGTAATGCGGGAAGTTTTGGTTGTTGACCCAGAACTTTGCCGTCGCCAGATAATAGAAATAAGCGGGCGATAACCGTTTGATGACCTTGGCGTTCGGATCACCGAGATAAAGGCGCTTGTTGTAGACCCAGACAACTTTATAGTCGAGATTCCGGCGTTTCAGTTCCTCATAGATATAACGTGGACTGTCGGAATATTGTTTACCGAGTCCACTCTCAAAGACAACGAGTTTCGGGTCGACCGGCAATCGTTGCATCAACCGGTATGCAAATTTCATCGATGGGAAGTAGAACCGGCTTCGACGATACAGGCGGAAAAGAATGTTGGCCGCTTCTGCTGTCTGAATCTGTTCGATCCAACTCCGTTTCTTTTTATAATCGACGATCGTCTGCAGAATTTTTTCCGAGTACGACGATTCGACCGGTTGCAAGAATGCTGCAGCACGTGCCTGATATTCAGGTGCCATCAAAAATGAACGTGCGGCGGTCGCCTCAAGATCTTCAAACAGTTCATCAAGCGTCGATGAAATCCGACCAGGCAACTCCTGTTCCAAATCGAGATAAGAACCTTTTGGTCCAATGAACCGAATCGGGTCGAACTGGAAGTAATGGACCGGACGATTCAAGAAGCTGAAATCGAACGCGACGCTCGAATAATCCGTCACAAGGAGCAGGCTTTCTTTCATCAAGCTTTGGACATCGCGTTCGCCTTGATGAATGACTGTGATCGGTAAGTTTTCAAAGTGACTCGTGTATTGTTGCATGTTCGGATGGAGACAAAAGACGATTTCGAGTTGATGCTCTGCAGCGAACTTGTGGAGTCGATCACTTGAAAGCAGCGTTTGGTACTGGTGATAATACTCCGACTCAAAAAATTGGAGTGGAGTTTGTAACCACGAACGCCATGTCGGGATGATCAACATCTGGCGTTTGACCTCAACGTCCTTTCGGAGCAGGGCATCGAAACGGGACAGACCGGTAATCCGGACTTCACGTTCCGGGTAGCCCATGTCTTGTGTCACCAGTCGTTTTTCCCGTTCTGAACTGACGAGGAATAAATCCGTATCAAAGGCCGGTGCAAATTTTCCGTACTGGTCATCCATATTTTTGGTACCAAGGACACCATGTTGGATGAAAATCCGATCCGCTTTCATCTTCCGTTTAAACGGTTCGGATTTTAGGGGATACAGGTATTCCGCATGGTGTGTCCCGATGACTTTTTTCGCCATCAAGGCATGATAGATATGTTCCTTGGACTTGAACGGTAACGCATGACCAAGTTGTTCGACTTGATTGTATTCGTTCGAATCGGGATCGATGACATAATAGACAGGACGGTCCGGGTATGTCTCACGCATATATTTAAAGAAATGATACCCATTGTCTTGTGCTTTGTAAGGACGTTCCCCGACGAGCCAGGTATTCTTTTCGGCAAACAGGCGATACAGGGGTGCAAATTTCATCATGTGGTTCAAATACGTATAATTGTCATTGGTGAATTCGGTCATCTCAAACGAGAGATTCCGATGACCGACCGTGAAGTACGGGATGATATGCATCGTAGTCGCCTCGCCCTGACCCCGTGTCTCCGGCGTCAATTGACGTGTGATGTAACGTGCCCGTCCGAGACGAAGCAATGTCGATTCAGCTCGGTGATAATACTCAAGCGCGACAAACGCGTCATAGATTCCTTCCTGCAGGACCTGATGTTCGCGGTGCAGACGGGTCCAGTCGATGACGGTCCGGTACGTATACCGGTAGAGACCAAATTTGTCGGCACTGCGGACATTGTCATAGACCCAGTCGATCGGCACGGGAATCTGCTCACCCGTTTCCCGGTGAACGAGCTGTAACGTTCCTTTTTGGATGAAGGCATGCCGAGTGAAGATTTTCCCTTTGATTTCCGTTTGATCGGCGACGGGACAATCAATCAAATCGATTTGCATCTTCGGTTTGACTTTAGGCTCTGTATTTAACAACATCCGCAGATTACCTTTGAGATCCGTATACAGATGGGCGGTATGTTGGAAATCCGGATCAATTAACGGTTTTAAGGGAGCGGCAATCCGTGTTTCCGAAAAACGACCGAGGATGATTTCACGTGTGAAGAGATCATCGGTAATCGTGGCGCGACTCGGTAAGCCGTTTGTTTCCCACTTCTCGAGCGTCGTGGGTTGGAAATCGGCTAGACGTTTCGAAAATTTGAGCCAAAACGAAAAACGTCCGGAAGGTAGATCGGATTCCATTTCCGTTGTATCTTCGGACTCATCTGCTTCTACTGCGGTCAGTTCGTCTTCCGCTACGTCTTCAAGCGATGCCGTTTCTTGCTCGGTGAGACTCTTGTTTTCCAAAGCACGGTCGACGAGAGTCGGCAGCACGTCATGCGTCAGTGAAAATGAAAAATGACTGCCGCCTGTCGTATGGATATTGAGTAATTCGATGACCTCATTTAATTGATGATCGCGAATCAGTAGGGATTCGACCGTCACCGCCGGGTCAGACAGTTGACCTGTAATGGTCTGTTCTTGGAATGTCGAGTCGAGCTGCAAGCTTTGTTTAAACTTGGCGCGACGTGAAGTTGTTTTTTTCGGTTTTGGCAAGACGGAATTTCCGAATCGTGCCATCCGTAATAATGTTTTTGAAAGACTCACAAAATAGGACCTCCTCATGAAAAAATCGTCTGTTTTCGACGTCGAAAACAGACAAAACGTGTCGTGTGCATGACAATTATCATATCATATTTTAATTTTTTTGGATGGGAAAAATTGAGACGCATGAATTGGGAGGGATCAGGATGCATCACTTCATCTGCATCGACAGCTTCAAAGGCTGTTTGAGTTCGTCTGATGCAGCGCGTGCTATCCGTATGGGTGGACCCTGACGCGACAATCGACTGGAGTCCTGTAGCGGATGGGGGAGAAGGGACACTTGCAGCGTTATCCGCGAATGGATTTCGGGAACTAACAGCGATGACGATAGACTTAGCCGGTCGTCCGATTCGGGTAACCTATGTCCAAAAAGGTCAGACCGCCGTGATCGAAGCCGCGACAATCTGTGGGCTGCACTTGAAACGGCCGGAAGATGCTGCACTTTTGCTGGATACACGGGGTATCGGGCGTCTAGTAAAACAGACTTTGGCGACCGGCGTATCGGATCTGTATCTTGCACTCGGGGGCACCGGGACGACGGACGGTGGGCTTGGTTTGTTGTCTGAACTGGGCGCTCAATTGTTGACGAAGACCGGTCGGCCGATTCCTTGGCAGACGAACCCGCTGCTTGAGACGAAGCAGATCCGATTGCCGAAAGTGATTGACGGCTTACATGTCTTGGCAGACGTCACCGCGACGTATGCCGGAAAAACGGGGTCTGCCCACGTGTTTGGTCCGCAAAAAGGATTGACGGCACAACAGATAAAGTTACTGGACGCCCGGTTAAGTCATCTCGGACAACAACTTGGAGTGGAACATGTGGCGGGAGCCGGTGCTGCCGGGGGACTCGGTGGAGCGGCTTACGCACTAGGGCATCGATGGAGTCAGGAGCGGCGTACATTCTACAGCAGATTGGCGTCGAAGCGCGGATCCGTCAGGCGGATTATGTCTGGACAGGAGAGGGGCGGATTGATCGCCAAACAATGATGGGAAAACTTCCGGCAACGGTCGTCGCTTTCGCAAATCGCTCGAGCGTCCCGTGCATCCTGCTCGCAGGAGAGGTCACCGAACGGTTGGAACAAGCATGGATATGCGAAACGATTCATGACCCGGACGAAGAAATGACGCTTGACCCAGTCATCACGAAAAAACGACTGACGCGCCGCGCGGAACAAATCGTCCGACGGCTCATGACGAGATGAACGGGACAACAAAAGACAATTTCTTTAATTTAGGGGAATGGTTGGTGGGAACAGGAATGAAGGACTGCGGCTTAGGGTAAAAGAAGTTATACTACTCTATCAATTGGAAGGCAGGTCACAATCATGATCAATCAGTCGATTCAACTCTCGTTTCGGCAAGTGCGGGCACTCGTCGAACATACATTATTGTTATTTAAGGAGCTCGATCAACAACTCGCCAATCGGGGATACGAGCCGATTCTGCCGGACGTCGTCCAAACGGAACATGGATTAAGTATCCATCAAACCAAGGACAGTGCAGAGTCTCTTGTCCCGCATTTTCTGACACGGTCCTACACCCGTCAAAATGAGAAGGTCTCGAACCATGCGTTGATCGTCTCGGTGCAATATACCCATCCGTTACACGAACGATTTGATCCGATCGTTTTGGTTGGTGACGTGATGTTCAAACAGCCGAAACAGACGACAAAATTATTACTCGACAAACCGTGGTTGTTAAAATATGCCGCCTTTGAATCGACGGCGGCTGCTTCTTTTGAACCGACGGGAAAACGTTTCCGGACGCAACCGATTGAAGAAATCGAGTGGCTGGACGTCTGGGGACATCCGTTCACTGAAATGCGGGATGTCGAAGACGTCAAAGTATTGGCAGAAGAAATGATAAAAGGACACTTAGAACCAGGAACAGCTTGAGTGGATCTGGATGAATCCGACATCAAAAAAGTTCTATTTCGATGATTTATCGAAATAGAACTTTTTTTGTGATTTGTTGGTTAAATCGACTTTAGACAGTGACGACGATCCGCTCAATGGCTGCCACTAAATCAGTCGGGTTCGTTTTCGGCGCAAAACGAGTCACTTCCCCGTCACGCGTGACTAAAAATTTCGTGAAGTTCCATTCGATCTCCTGCTCGCCCGTCGTGTTTGGTGCAAGTGCCTTCAGCTCGGCGAACAGAGGGTGTGCCGTTTCACCGTTGACGTCGATTTTTGAGAAAACAGGGAACGTCACGCCGTAGTTCATTTGGCAAAAACTTTGAATTTCTTCATCCGTTCCCGGATCTTGACCGGCGAACTGGTTACCGGGAAAACCGAGGACGACGAGTCCTTGTTTCCGATAATCTTGATGGAGTTGCTCAAGTCCTTCGAACTGTGGTGTCAAGCCACATTTACTTGCCGTATTGACGATCAGCCAGGCTTGTCCCGGATAATCTTGTAACGTTGCGTCGGTTCCGTCGATCCGTTGAAAAGTCTGTTCTTGTAACATCTGATGATTCCCCCTTATCGTCTTAAAATCAGTGTACCAAACGGGTTTGACTTTCGCCTGAAAAACGTCTGCCTGGTGACAATCCTTTCACAATACGGTGTCAGCCTCCCAGAACGATTATGAAATTTGATAGAATACAAAAGACTTTGGAAGGAAAGGAGAGATGCCACATGAGAAAGATGTTGAAACAATCGCGTGTTGTCATGATCGCGACGCTTTGTCTTGTCCTGGTCGCAAGTGTAATCGTTTTGCTGACCCTCGAATTCGAACGCGATATTGTGATTCTTGTTTCTGGAGTGGTTGCCCTATGGGTGACGATGCTAGCTCCTTTGACGGTCCAGACCAAATGGAATGAACAATCTTAAGTCTTGTTTATTCAAAAAAACCGCAGCCCGATTCCTGCTGAAAGGATGTGTTCCATTCAGATGAAGGAACCGGTAACTGCGTTTTTTTTCCTTCTATAGCACACGTTCTAAAAACACTATTTTTGTAAAAGAAGTCATCAAAAAGTCTGACTATATTTTTTTTAGAAATAGGCTTTACATCCTTAACTAATCGGAGTAATATCCATCTCATCAACGAACACTAACATGTTAATGCTTCGATCTCAAAGTACGCCGAGTTCATGATTGAAGCGGGGGACCCAACCGTCACGACACGTGACACGGGGTGAATCTTCTCAGATAAGAGAAGTAGGGCGAAATCCTAGGTATGCCCGAATCCGACAGCTAACCTCGCAGGCGTTTTAGGAGGGAACGACTCTTATTCAGTGATGCCAATTTTTAAAGGCGATGCTGGGGCCGTTACTGCCTCGCATCGTCTTTTTGTCGTGTTTAATTGTAAAAATATTGAATAATATGGAGGTAATTGTATTATGGGCGAATTGTGGGTACTCCTTATGTTTGGATCGTTTTTTGCCGTCTCGTTTGGTCTGATCCGACTGATTGAACGGGTGCAGTGGAAAGCGGGTGATCGGAAATGACTTGGTTTTTACTCGCTACCGGTTGTATCGTCTTTTTATATTTAAGTTATTGTCTGATGTATCCTGAAAAATTCTAACAGCATAGGAGAAAGAAATCATGTGGACTCAATTCATCGTACAATTTTGGATTTTACTTGTCATTGCGCTCATTTCTGCGGTACTGCTCGGACGCTACATCGGCACATACTTCGCACCGGTGCATCTTCGGAAAAGTGATTCGCTCGGACGAGTCGAAAAACGTTTCCTGCACATGCTTGGCGTCGATGAACGCAAACAAGACCAGTCGTGGGTCGGTTACGCGAAAAGCTTGTTGCTCGTTAATCTGTTGTTTTTTATCGGAGGATATCTGCTGCTTCGTTTTCAGGGAATGTTACCGTTTAACCCGAACGGTGCAGCGAATCTTGATTGGTCGACGGCGATGCATACGACGATCAGCTTTATGACGAATACCGATCAACAACATTATTCAGGCGAAGCACTGTCGTACTTGTCACAGACCTTTGTCCTTGGAACGATGTTGTTCGTTGCACCAACGATGGCGTTTACAGTCTGTATGGCCGTCATTCGTGGACTCGCGAATCAGCCGCTCGGTAATTTTTATGCCGATTTCGTCCGCTTCATCGTCCGGATCTTGTTACCGATTTCATTTGTATTCGGATTACTCATGATTCTGCTCGGTGTACCGCAGACATTTGGTGGTGCGGTCACGGTCACGACGCTTGAAGGAGCAAAACAATTCATCTACCGTGGTCCCGTTGCTGCGTTTGAAGTCATCAAACAGCTGGGGAACAACGGCGGTGGATTCTTCGGAGCTAATGGCGCGCATCCGTTTGAAAATCCAAACGGACCTGTCAATTTCATTCAGATGTTCTTGATGTTGCTGATTCCGATGTCGCTCCCGATTGCGTATGGGAAAATCATCAACTCGGCAAAACAAGGCCGTCTCTTCCTCAGTGTGATGACATTGTTGTTCATCATGATGACGTTTGGTATGGCCGGAAGCCTATTTGCGAATCCGACTGCGCACGGTCAAGAGTTACGGTTTGGTCAAATCGGATCGGCTTTATACAGCTCGATTACGACGGCAGCTGAGACGGGGGCCGTCAACTCGATGCATGATTCACTCCATCCACTCGCTGGACTAATTCAACTCGGCAATATGATGTTGAACGTCGTCTACGGCGGGGCGGGTGCCGGCTTCCTGAACGTCTTACTCTACGCTTTCGTCGCTGTCTTCTTGACGGGCCTCCTGATTGGTCGGACACCCACCTTCCTCGGGAAAAAACTGGAAACGTTTGAAGTCAAACTGATTGCGAGTACGTTACTCGTTCCGCCGTTCTTGATCCTGGTCGGGACAGCGATCTCGATGTCCGTCGCTCCGGGACTCGGCGCGATTTCAAATCCTGGTCATCACGGTTTATCACAAGTGTTGTACGAATTCACATCAGCAACAGCGAACAATGGATCTGGTTTTGAAGGACTGGGGGATGCCAATGTCTACTGGAACGTCTCGACGTCGTTTGCGCTGTTCTTCGGTCGCTATATTCCGTTGATTTTAATGCTGGCGATTGCTGGATCGTTAAAGGCAAAACCGTCCGTCCCACAAGATGAATTTTCGTTTAAGACAGATACACCACTTTTCGGCACAGTCTTCCTCGGTACGGTCGTACTCGTCGGTGCGCTGACATTCTTGCCAGTGCTCGTACTTGGACCGGTCGCGGATTGGCTGACGATGTGAACAGGAGCTAATGAGAAATGATGGAACAAGTAAAACACCAACCAACTGAGCAGGAACCAAACCTTCCTGAAAGAGAAGCGAAATCTGCCGTCAATCCATCGATCGCGAAACAAGCGACGATTGATGCTTTCAAAAAATTAAATCCGGTGCATATGGTGAAGCAGCCGATCATGTTCGTCGTCTGGATTGGTTGCCTGCTGGCAATCGGCTATACGCTCTTCATCGATGAGATGCGCGGTTTCAACTTAGCGGTCAGCATCATCTTATTTTTGACCGTCTTGTTTGCGAACTTCGCCGAGTCGATTGCCGAAGGGCGGGGGAAGGCGCAGGCAGACTCGTTAAAAGCCTCGAAAGCCGATGTCATGGCCCGGAAACGGGTTGGACAGATGATTGAAAGTGTTTCATCGGCGACGCTGCGAAAAGGCGATATCGTCTACGTCCGGACCGGCGAGTATGTACCGGGTGATGGGGAAATCATTAAAGGGCTGGCCTCGATTGATGAATCTGCGATCACGGGCGAATCGGCACCCGTCATCAAAGAAGCGGGCGGCGATTTTTCATCGGTCATCGGCGGAACACTCGTCGTCAGTGATGAGATTGAAGTCCGGATCACGAGTAATCCCGGAGAATCGTTCCTCGATCAAATGATCGCCCTCGTCGAGGGAGCGAGTCGTCAAAAGACGCCGAACGAATTGGCGCTGTCGACACTCTTAACCAGTTTGACACTCATTTTCTTACTTGTTGTCATGACGTTACCCGTCTTCACAAACTATTTGGGATTTGAATTATCCGGTCCTATCCTGATTGCCCTGCTCGTCTGTTTGATTCCGACAACGATTGGTGGGTTGTTATCTGCGATCGGAATTGCCGGGATGGACCGGGTAACCCGCTTCAACGTCATCGCAATGAGCGGGAAAGCCGTTGAAGCAGCAGGGGATATCCAAACGATCATCCTTGATAAGACCGGGACAATCACATTCGGGAACCGGATGGCGTCCGATATCACCCCGGTCGGCGATGTGACGCAGGAAGCGGCGTTTGCAGGCGCGATCCTCTCTTCGCTTGCGGATGAGACACCAGAAGGACGTTCGGTCCTGGAACTGGCAGAACTTCGGGAGATGCCGATCAATCACGACAAGTTGCAAGGGGCGGACATCATTCCGTTTCGGGCCGAGACACGGATGTCGGGACTTGATTTAACAGATGGACGACGCGTCCGCAAAGGGGCGGGACAAGCGATTCAACAATGGGTCACGGAACAAGGTGGTGTGATTCCGGATAACCTTCAAACGACGGTCGATCAGATTGCCCGTCTCGGCGGCACACCGCTCGTCGTCGCCATCGATCAGACGATCTTAGGTGTCATCTATTTGAAAGATACGGTCAAGCCGGGGATGCGGGAACGGTTCGACCGCCTGCGTGAGATGGGGATTAAAACGGTCATGTGTACGGGCGATAATCCGTTGACGGCAGCAACGATTGCCCGGGAAGCCGGTGTCGATGATTTTGTCGCGGAATGTACACCGGAAGATAAGATTCGAGTCATCAAGCGTGAGCAGGAAGCAGGTCATCTGGTTGCGATGACCGGGGACGGCACGAATGATGCGCCGGCACTGGCCCAAGCGGATGTTGGACTTGCGATGAACAGTGGGACTCAAGCGGCCAAGGAAGCGGCGAACATGATTGATCTCGATTCCAATCCGACAAAAATCATCGAGGTCGTCGAAATCGGCAAGCAGTTACTGATGACGCGTGGCGCCTTGACGACGTTTTCGATTGCCAATGATGTCGCGAAGTACTTTGCGATCATCCCGGCGATGTTCATGGTCGCGATTCCGGAGATGGAGTTGCTCAATATCATGCGGCTCGATTCACCGACGACCGCGATCCTGTCGGCATTGATCTTTAACGCCATCATCATCCCGATGCTGATTCCGCTCTCTATGAGAGGGGTTTCCTATAAACCGATGACAGCCGATCAGTTACTTGGACGGAATTTATTGATCTATGGTCTCGGTGGGGTCATCGTTCCCTTCATCGGCATTAAAATCATCGATGTCTTGCTCGCAAGCATCCTATAAGGAGAAAAATAACAATGAAACAAGCCATACGTGTGACGGTTTTCATCACAGCATTATGCGGGATCGTCTTTCCCGCGTTACTGACCCTGTTTGGTCAGTTGCTCGTACCGGATAAAGCAGAAGGTTCACTCTTGCAACAAAATGGAAAATTCATTGGATCGGAATTGATCGCCCAACCTTTCACGTCGAAGCAGTATTTCCACGGACGTCCATCGGCAGTCGATCAATTAGCGGGAGCATCTGCTGGGGATAACCTAGCAGCATCCAACCCGGAGCTTGGTACGAAGATGATGGAATTAGAGAAACAGAACAAACTGGTCGGACGTTCGCTTCCGGACGATGCCCGCGTGACATCCGGTTCTGGCTTCGATCCGCACATCTCGCTTGACTATGCACGGGCACAAGTAAATCGTATTGCAACCGAACGGGATCTCGCGCGTGATGAAGTCCGACGGTTGATTGATCAAGAAGCTGGTAATCACGAATATGTAAATGTGCTGTTGCTGAATCTCGCGCTTGATCGGAGTCAATCATGACACGAGGGAAGTTGAAGCTGTACATCGGCTCAGCTCCCGGTGTCGGAAAAACGTATAAGATGCTTGCAGATGCTCATGCCTTAGTTCGGGAAGGAAAAGATGTCGTCATTGGTCTGATTGAGACGCATGGTCGCCGTGACACGGCAGAGATGATTGGTCGATTGGAGCAAGTCCAGCTACTCGACGTTCATTATAAGGAAAAGGTTTTTCTTGAAGTGAACGTCGATGCGATCATCGCCCGGCAACCGGACATCGTCCTGATCGATGAGCTGGCGCATACGAATGCGCCGGGATCCATCCGTAAAAAACGGTATCAAGATGTGTCGACGCTGCTTGACGCCGGAATTAATGTCTACTCGGCCGTCAACATCCAGCATTTCGAGAGTCTGCTGTTTAAAGTCAAGGAAGTGACCGGCGTCGAGGTCCGGGAACGGATTCCCGATCCCTTCCTTGGTGAAGCAGATGAAATCTTACTGGTCGACGTCACACCGCAAACGTTACGGGAGCGACTGGAACACGGGAAAATCTATAAAAAAGAGAAGATTGAACAAAGTTTGAATGCCTTTTTCTCGCTGCAAAATTTAGCGAGCTTACGTGAACTGTCGCTCCGACAAGTCGCGGACGAGGTCGACGACCAAGTCTATCAAGCCCGTCTGCTGATCGAAAAAGATCCGACATTGTTGCAGGAACGAATTCTTGTCTGTGTTCAACTGAATGAGAATGCCCGGAAGTTAATTTACCGGGGATTTCGGATGGCGAGCCGGCTGAAGGCAGATCTATACATCCTGACGATTTTACCCGGACCGGAAAACAAACTTTCCGCCAATCAAAAAGAAGTCCTCGCCATGTTGCGCGAGAGCGGTTCGCTTTTTGATGCGGAAGTTTTGATCCGGATTCAAGGGGATCGTTCGATTGCCGCGACCATCACGGCAGTCGCGAAGCATCACCGCATCACACAGATCGTGCTCGGTCAATCCGCCCGGACCCGGTGGCAGGAAATCCGGCGCGGCTCGATCGTCAATCAGATCATGCGTCAAAATCGGGGCATCGATCTGCAAATCGTCGCTGATGATCAAGTCTGACAGGATGTCTCTTCCGCGTAAATGCAGGAGATGTCTTCCGCTAGGCTAGGACGACTGAAAGCACAAAAAAACATCCAGGCAACGAATCGGTTGATTCAATGTCTGGATGTTTTTGGTGTGTCGTTTAACGTGCGAAGACCGGAATATCGAAGACAGCCGTATAGCTTTCCATCTGTTGATAGAGGTTATAGATCTGAGTCGTTTGTTTAACAGCCCAGCCCATATCCGTCGCGTACTGGTGAACACCAGGACGCATCGGACTCCAACGCATCTTGTAGAGGGTGTTTTGATCATATTGATTGTGGATATACTTTGTACTGATAAATTCAGCGCCGCCGATGATCGCGGCTTCTGGTGTGAACCAGCCTTGGCTGTAAGCGTACGCTGCGCCTGTGTTGATGGCGTCGTAATCGTATGCGCCGATGCCGTACATGTTATAGACAGTCCGTCCGTTCCAGACGACACCTGTTGCCAGTGTCGAAGAACCGTTACCTGTTTCAAGCAAGGCATGTGAAATCAGGTAGGCTTCGTTTAATGAATACTTCGCTCCCGCATCGATGAAGGCTTGTCCACAGCTCCCTGTCGTACACTTCCCGAAGATGCCTTTTGTCGCAAGAATCTTGTTCAGTGTCGCAGCCGTTGCACCTGTTGATTTTGATAAATCAAGGAATTGATAGTAAGCCGATGATTGGCGATCGACTTTCAATGGATCAGCCGTGTTACGGACATCTGCTTCGAGCGCATTCAACCAATAAATCGTTGAATAGCGTGTAGTGGATGTATAGACACGCGGATACGTCGTATAGAAACCACTGACGTTTTGATACACCTTGATCATCGTGCTCGGTTCAAATTGACCGTAGACATGACTGGCTGTCGTCGCGCCGGACCGGATGTTAAGAGGTGTCGTTGCCGTGACGCTGGCAATCGTGCCGTTGACCGGATCAAGTGATCCACCTAAGCGGACATAGCTCGCGCTGACATACATCAGTTTCGAGGCATACAGATCTGTTTGCGGTGGTGGATTCAGTTTCATTTGGGCACTGATGAAGCTGTCAAACGTATACGGCGTCGCGACTGAATTGTAGATATTTAATTTCGACGACGTCATGACGAGTGTCCCGTTGTACGCATACAGCGTCTTCCCTTCGTAGGAAACTTCATACCAGTTGCCGATTTTCCCTGTGACGGGTAATACCGTATCAAGTGGAACCGAGGCAACTAGCTGATACGCATCACCGACATATGACCGGAGCAAAGTCGTTCCTGTTGCCCGGATAAACGATTTTTCGATTGGTTCATAACTGATTGGTGAAGTCGGTTGACCGAGTTTGATGTAACCGGTTTTTCCATTGACGGTTACTTGATGCCACTGTACGTTTGCAGACGTCGTGACAAGCGTTTTTGTCGTATAGACGTTGCCTTTGTTTAATGTGGCAATCGTTGCGGATGAATCTTTTGCTTCACTTTTAACAGCGATTGGTGCATCAAGTAAGAAGCGGACTTCCGGAATTACGTTTGTTTCCGTAAATTCACTTAATGTCGAAACAGCGGCATAACCGCTTTTCGCACCATAGGTGATCTTCATCCAGTTCCCGACTTGTCCCGTTACAGTGATGACGGTATCACTCGGAATCGTCGTGAGGGAAGCGTAAGAAGGACCGGCATATGAACGAAGTGGTGTCGTGCTAGACGTTTTATACTTCGTTGCGGGCAAGGTTTTGTAGGCAATCGATGTTCCTTGATTTACGCGAACGTAACCCGTTTTTCCATCGACTGTCATCCGGTGCCATTGTTCAGAACGACCGTTCGTGACAAGTTGTGTCGTGTAGTAGACGTCGTTGTTCGTTAACGTCGTCAACGTATCGGCTGTCGAGTGATGCGATGTTTTGACATCAACCGATTTCGACAAGACAAATCGGGAAGCCGGAAGTGTCTTTTTCGTAATCAGTTCCGTCATCGTGTTCGCAGTGACATAACCGGTTTTACCGTTAGAAGAAACTTTGTACCAGTCTTGGATTTTTCCGATGATCTGGACGTTGGTACCGTTCGTAATCGTTGCGATAGCCGCATACGAATTACCCGCATATGTACGCAATGCTGTAGTAGCGGTTGCTTTCATTGCCATATTTTCCGGTGCATAGGAGACCGGTGTACCTTGGTCGACCGGGATGTAACCTGTCTGACCGTCTTTTGTCACACGGTGCCATTTCGACGAACCGTTCGTAACGAGTTGATTGGTTTGGTAGATATCGTCTGTTTTAAGCGTCGTGATCATCGTTGCTGTTGCTTTTGGCGCAACTTTCATCGCGACGTCCGTTTTAAGCTTGAAGTCCGCTGTCGGAATCGATTGTGTCAAAACATGATCGGTGAAGGTCGCGCCTGACGCATAACCTGATTTCCCGCCGTACGATACTTTATACCAGTTGCCGATTTGACCTTGGATCTTGATGACGGTGCCACTTGGAATCGTTTTGACGACACCGTAAGAAGGACCGGCATACGAGTGAAGGGAAGTCGCCGTCGTTGTTTTCAAAGAAAGATCGTGCGTCGTATAATACTTGATCGTTTTTCCTTGATTGATTTTGACGTAACCTGTTTTACCGTCTTTTGAGATTTTGTGCCACTGCTCTCCCGTCGAATTCGTCACGAGTTGAGTCGTGTAGTAGACATTGCCTGTTTGTAAACTGGCAAGTGTCGCACTAGATGAAAGTGGTTTTGTTTTAATCTCGACTTCAGTTGATAATAGGAAACGAGATGCTGCTAATTTCACAGTCGTCGTGTATTCAGCAAGTGTTGCAGTTAAGACATAGCCTGTTTTTCCAGCATACGTCACACGATGGTAGAGACCGGATAAAGCGGTCGATTTGACGATGGATCCGCTTGGAATCGTCACGAGTGGACGTTTTGTACCAACCGTCGTATCATACAAAACTGTCGAAGCTTTTGTCTTGAAGGCCGTTTCTGGAATCGTCGTAATCTCTTGTTTAGATGAACCGACGAATGCTGCCTTATGCATGTAGCCTGATTTTCCGGCATACGTGACATTGTACCAGTCGCCAATGCGTCCCGCTGTTTGAAGCGATGTCCCGGTCGGAACGACGAGCTGGCGGGGGTAAGAAGTCCCGGCATACTGACGCAAAATGTATCCATCTGTCGTCGTCAACGTCGCTTTTGATAATTTCGTGTAGCTGATTGGTGTTGCGTTGAGCGAACGAACATAAGCGGTCTGACCGTCATACGTCACGCGGTACCAAACTTCGCCCAATGAATTCGTGATCTTTTGTGAACTGTAGTACGCATCCTGTTCATTTAATGTTGCGATGACAGGAGCTGTCGTCGACGCTGATTTGTGAAGCGTCGTCTTTTTTGAGACGAGAAAACGTTGTCCCGTGATGCTTTCTTTCTTGTCGTATGCTGCTAGATATTTTGACGCGACATATCCCGTTTTTCCGTCGTATGAAACTCTTCTGAAGTGGCCAGAAGACGACACATACGTGGATGAAACGATAGTTCCGGTCTTGATCGTCAACAAGCGTTTCCGTGAAGATGTCGTTTTATCATACAGATAAGTATCGGTAGACAAACGATAGGTCGTTGGTTTCGTCGTCGCGGCCTCAAGTGAGGGGCTGTAAGAAACGAGAATGCCAAGGACCATAATGAAGCTGACCAGCATCTTCAAGATTTTCGTGAATAGTGTCGTGTTCAAAGATCGTATCCTCCTAGTTAGAATTCGTCCGAAGACGTATCGGGCTCTAGGATGTCAATTCTAAGGTGTGAAATTAATTTGCCTATTCTTACTATCGACAATAAAACATTTATCTACAGTATATTTAGATTTTTTTTGAAAAAAGGGGTTTAGTTTTTTGAAAAACCCTTCTGTTTCAGGAAACAGAAGGGAATCGAATCATTCGATGATCTGATGGAGGAGTTCCGAGAGGTTCGTTGTCGGGCGTTCGCACTGGAAGTCTTGGCACAGATAAGCAGTCGGCTGTGAATCGATGAGATGATAGTCCGCGATAAAGGGGGCGACTTTTAGAAGAGTTTCTTTTTTGCCGACGAGCAACGAAAGTTCCGGCAGGCGTCGTTTATGAAGGTCTGCCAAGAACGGTTCAATCGTTTCGAGTGAATCCGTCAACACGATTAATTCTTTTGGTTCTAACCAGGTCCGGACATAGGCACTTAATAAACTCGCAAAACCGGTTGGCTGTGACTCGACTTCCAAAGCAAGTGCCGAAAAAACGTGCTGGGCAAGCTCGCGATAATCCGTTCGCCCTGTCAGCTGTGACAGACGAATGAGATTCAAGACAGCGGTGCTGTTTCCAGCCGGCTTCACACCGTCATAGACATCTTTTGGGCGTACGAGCAGCGTCTCATTCTCGACAGAAGTAAAGAAAAAGCTACCCTGCTCATCACCAAAGTCCTGAATCATTCGATCCGTCAGACGGAGTGCTTGCTGGATGTAAACGGTCTGTTGCGTCGTTTGATGCAATTCCAGATAGGCTTCCGTCAAAAAACTGTAGTCGTCAAGAAACCCATTTCCCTGGATGTGACCTTCCCGATAACGAACACGCAGCCGATCGTCATCCATCAGATGGGTCTCGAGGAAGGTCAAAGCGCGTAGCGCGACATCGGTGTAGTGGTGGTTATCAAACACCCGTCCTGCCTTCGCATAGGCGGAAATCATCAAAGCGTTCCAAGCTGTCAGGATTTTGTCATCTCGAAATGGACGGACGCGTTGAATGCGGACGTGGAGTAAGGTCTGTCGTTCTTGTTCGAGTTGGAACAATGTTTTCTGAACGGTACGTCCGATATCGTCCGCAAATTGTTGAACGGATTGATTGGTCCGTCGAAAGACATTGCGGCCGTCAAAGTTCCCTTGCGGCGTAACTTGATAAAACTGTGGGAAAAGGGCGTCTTCGCCAAGGGCATCCAGGAGCTCGTCATAGGTAAACGTATAAAACGTCCCTTCACGACCTTCGCTGTCCGCATCTTCTGCAGAGTAAAAGGCACCATCCGGAGACAACAAATCGCGTTCGATGTACGTAAACACTTCTTCCGCATACTGTTTGAAGCGTTCACGACCGGACACTTGATATGTCTCGATGCATGACGTCGCAAATAAAGCATTGTCATACAACATTTTTTCGAAGTGGGGAATGTCCCATCGTTCATCGACCGTATATCGACAAAGACCAAAACCGACATGATCGGTAATTCCACCATCGCGCATTGCCGTCAGCGTCCGCATGACCATCTGCAAAGCCGTTTCATCTTCTGCGAACCGGTAGTAATCAAGCAGGAATGTCAGCAGTGAAGGAGACGGGAACTTCGGTGCTTCGCCAAATCCTCCATTTTGGACATCAAACTGACGCATCGCTTGATCAAATGTGTCATGGATCAGTGTTTCATTTAATTGACCTGTTGTGTTGGCGGACGTCACATCCGTCAATGCTTGAATGATTTCGTTACCAACACGTTTGATTTTTTCCGGATCCGTCCGGTAATGTTCACTCAGTTGCAAGATGACTTGGCGAAAGCTGGGACGGTTGAATTGAGGTGTCTTCGGAAAATAGGTCCCGATGTAAAACGGAGACTGATCAGGTGACAGAAAAACGCTTAGGGGCCAACCGCCTTGTCCGTTCATCAGTTGTGCTGCCGTCATGTAAATCTGATCGATATCCGGACGTTCTTCACGATCGACTTTAATCGAGACGAAGCGTTCGTTGAGCATACGTGCCGTCTCTTCATCCTCAAAACTTTCATGCGCCAGGACATGGCACCAGTGGCAGGTCGAATAACCAATCGATAAGAAGATCGGCTTGTTCGTCGCTCGGGCGATGGAGAACGCTTCTTCTCCCCACGGATACCAGTCAACCGGATTCGTAGCATGTTGAAGCAAGTACGGACTCTTTTCATGGATCAATCGGTTCGTCATCATCTGTCTAAAACCTCTTTTCTTCTATAATAATGTCGTTAGGAACAGCGTTCACTTAACGATACCGATTTTTTTAAGACGAATCAACGTAGAGCCGATTTCGTAGAAATAGATATTCCCAGAAAAAGATTGACTTTATAAAATAAAATGTGATATATTAAATTTTGTCATGAATCGGGGATGATCACTCATGTGAGAATCCATCACTAAAATACACAATTTAATAATCAGGTCAGGATTTTTAGACCTTACTGACAAATGAGTCAGACATAAGTCATCGCTTTTATTTTGTCCTTCTTCTGTTCTTTTAGAAGAAGTTGACCCAGCAAGATAAACCTTCCATTCGATACTTTTCAGCTCATTCCGAGCGAAATTCTAAAAATCCCAGTAAATACGCAACCCAACGCGTAACTTGATTCTTGCTAAAACGCTTGATTCAGCTGGCGCGGCCAAGGAGCCGTAACAACGAAAGAGAGGTAGGGCTTTCGTCGTTTCAGGTGTTTTGATCACCTGTATCCTCGATTCTCATGACACCTAAAAAACAGACACGCTGAGAAGGCGTTTTTTTTATGTCTTTTTTTAATCCTTTTAACAGACAAGAGAATTGAGATGACACGTAAAGGCGAATGATTATTTTTTGTAAGCGTTAACAATTAATTCTTTTACGAATATTAGGGTCTTTTTTTACATAAAACATACACTGTTAGCAAATATATCTGATAATATAAAGAAGTGTCAGAAAATTCATAGGGGGTCAACATCATGAAGAACGGCAGTACGTTTGGGAAGTGGGCATTGGTCGGAGCGTTAACAGCAGGAATTCTTCCACAAGCAGGAATCACGGTCGGGGCAGAAGGCGAAGGCGTCATCTTGTCCGAGTACATAGAAGGATCGAGTAACAACAAAGCGATCGAGATTTATAATGGTTCGGGGCAAATCATTAACTTAGCCGATTATACGCTTGTTCAATATACGAATGGTGGACCAACGGAAGCAAAAATCACGCTTTCAGGGACGATTGATCCGGGCAAAACGTTTGTCATCGCGAACTCAAGTGCCAATGCAGACATTAAAGGGAAAGCACAACAAACAACAGGATCATTGAACTTTAACGGAAATGATCCGGTCGCCTTGAAAAAAGGCGATGTCGTCCTCGACATCATCGGACCGGTCGGATCAAGTACCGACTTTGCAAAAGATACGACACTTGTCCGCAAGACCAACGTGACAGCAGGATCAAAAACGTACGAGCCGTCGCAGTGGACAAGCTTACCGGTCGATACGCTGACGGACCTTGGGAAACATGCTGCAGAAGCGGGTGACATCGTCGTTGCACCAACGGCCTCACCGGTCGGAGAAGTGGAACGTGGCGATCAAGTCACGTTGACAGGTGAAGGAACAATTCACTACACGATCGACGGTTCGATACCAACGGCAGAAAGTCCGGTTTACTCAGGACCGATCACGATCAATGACGCACTGACGATTCAGGCGATTGTCGTCAAAGATGGCAAAACGTCTTCCGTATCAACATTCAAATACTACATCGCTCCGCCAATCACGAAAATCAGCAACATTCAAGGCGTCGCACATACGTCTCCATACGCGGATCAACTCGTGCGGACGACAGGTGTCGTTACGTATATCGTCGATGCAAACAACTTCTACATGCAGGACCCGAATCCGGATAACAACAGTAAAACATCAGAAGGTGTCTTGGTTTATGCGAAAAACCATGGTGCAGCAATCGGACAAATGGTCGCGACGACAGGTTACGTCAAGGAATGGTTGCTTGGCGGATACAGTGACAAATTCGATACGGATCTTGCCGTTACAGAAATCAGTACGGTCAATCTCGTCAAGGGTGCCTTGAATACAGGATTGCCAGCAAGTATCGTTCTCGGGGAAAATGGTGTCTTGATTCCGACGCAAGTCGTCGATAATGATTCGTTTGCTGAATTCGATCCAGCTGAAGATGCAATCGATTTATATGAAAGTGTCGAAGGCATGCGCGTCGCACTTCCGAACGCCATCGTCACGGGACCACAAGCGAACCGGACGATTCCAGTACGGACACAGACGGCGAGCAAGGACTACACGAAACGTGGAACACCGATCTTAACGGCAGATAACGTCAACCCGGAGCGCCTGTTTGTTGAAATGGGTAGCAGCTCATACCGGGCGAAATCGGGCGACCGTTTTGAAGGAACGATTGAAGGCGTCATGAGTTATAACTATTCGGCATACAAAGTTCTTGCCAAAGCAGTGGATTTACCGACATTGATTACGAGTGAAGTCGATCGTCAGCCAACGAATATCGAAACAGGTGATTCACGTCTGACAGTCGCCTCATACAATGTAGAGAACTTTGCCTCGACAGCAGATGCCGGAAAAGTCGACCGGGTTTCAGAAGGTATCGCAACATTCCTGAAAACACCGGACATTGTCGGTTTGACAGAAATGCAAGACAATGACGGCGCGACAGACAGCGGCACGGTCGATGCCTCGAAGTCGTTCGAGACTCTGATCGCCGCAATCGAAGCGAAGACCGGTGTCCGTTACGCGTATACCGATATCGCACCGGAAGATAAAAAAGATGGCGGACAGCCGGGTGGAAACATCCGCGTCGGTTTCTTGTACAATCCGGCACGTGTTTCGCTTGCGCCAGGTGAAAAAGGGACAGCAACGGAAGCAGTCTCGGTTGAGAATGGTAAAGTGACGAAAAATCCGGGACGTATTCAACCAACGGATCCAAACTTCACAAGTTCACGGAAACCGCTTGTCGGAGAGTTCATCTTTAAAGGTGAGTCGTATCATATCATTGCCAATCACTTTAACTCTAAAGGTGGAGACGGAGCAGACTTTGGTAAAAATCAGCCACCTGTCCGTAAAAGTGAAGTCCAACGTCATGCGATTGCCAAAATCGTGCAAGATTTCGTCAATGAACTCGAAACAGAAGTCAAAGAAGCGAACGTCGTCGTTCTTGGTGACTTAAATGACTTCCAGTTCTCAAAAACACTTGATATCCTCAAAAGCGATAACTTATGGAACACGGTGGACGATCTTCCAAAATCAGAACGTTACTCATACGTCTATAACGGAAATGCCCAAGTGCTCGACCACATCTTGATTTCAAAAAATCTAAAACCGTATACGTCTTCTGATATCGTTAACATCAACTCCGATTATATGGAAGCGGACGGTAGTGCGAGTGACCATGACCCGGCAATCATCTCGATTCAAGGAATGGAAAGTGCTGTTGCGGTCAACGGAAAAGCGGAAATTGGAAAATGGCGTGCCGTTCAAAAAGGAAAACATATCTTCATTGAACGTCAACTTGCTGGGAAGTGGGATAAAGCGAGTGAAACGCATGCTGATCAACAAGGGGATCTACTTGAATTACGTGTCTCCCAAGGTCGCCCGTACATCCAAGTGAAAACGAAAAAAGGAAAAACGATCTGGCTCGAATTATCAAATGGTTATAAATTAAAAGAAACAACGAAATACTGATAGCAAAATA
This sequence comes from Exiguobacterium sp. s128, assembly GCF_018618815.1. Lineage (NCBI taxonomy): Bacteria > Bacillati > Bacillota > Bacilli > Caryophanales > Exiguobacterium > Exiguobacterium sp. s128. Next base: position 59,217 of record NZ_JACSMT010000009.1, read on the forward strand.
AAAAAAGCGGACTTAATTGTCCGCTTCAGATTGTAGACAAACCCTCATTTCAACGTTGAAATGAGGGTTTGTCTTATGTAGTCGTATAAAACGGTGTGAAAAACAAGGATTCCCACCGGAATCCCATGACCAGTTCGCTAATTTTTTGAGGTTCAGGGCACTAAAAGTAAGCATCGCTTGTAGCGTTGTTTTTTTCAGACCCCGATATCGGGCCCAACGCATGCCATGCTTTTCTTTTGCGTCTGCGAAGACACGTTCGATGCTAGGTCTGCCGTTATTTTCACAATACAGTTTCTCTACTAAAGGATAGATGAATTCAAAGTCCATGACTTGATTCACTTTTCGAACAAGATGGTCCTGCGGGACCAGTTGTTCCAATGTGATGGTGTTGGTCTCTTTTTACCATCATAATGATTCCTCCTCTTTCGAATATCTATGCTAGTTTTATACCCGGAAGCGTGAAAGAAAAAGCGTTTTTTCGCGCAAAATCGCTTCCTAGGGAAAAACAAGCAGGAGCGACCCAGCAGCGCAGCGATGCGGCGCGATGCTTGTCCCAGGAAAACGATTTGAAGCGAACAAAAAAAGCGGTTCTTCTCAATCAAGAGAAAAACCACTACTTTGTCTTCAGTCTGAAGCGGACTTAATTGTCCGCTTTTTTGTCTGTTTGGATAAAAAGTGAGAAAAAAGACAGCAAACTGATGGAAAGAGTAAGTAGTAAAGCGAGGTGTAACGGGATGGAACGGAACATGTACATGAAGTGGATAATGATCAGCAAAAGGATGATGGCAAGACCAGGAATAAATTGTTTGCGTAATAAATGACCGACACCCGGCACAAGCAGTTCAAAACCAAACCGCTGACTGATATGGACTTCTTCATGGGCATTGGCGATACTGAACGAAACGGTCAGTAAAACTAAAATCATCCATCCGGAAAACAAATACTGCTGGATTGGCAAAAACGTAATCGATTCGTAAATAAAATAAAGTAGGATCATGGCATACTCCTTTGGAAGTAGATATTATATAGAATTTCCTTATTTTTTCCTTACGAGTTCTAATGATAGCGAGGGTTTTCGGGAACGGCAACAACATTTAAAGGGAATAAAAATAAAAGAATGTTCACACATTTTAACAACAGGGAAAGAATAGTTTATTTTATGTATGATAATGGTATGAGAATGTGATGAACAAAGACGTCAGACCTCTTTTACATAGAAAGTCAGAAATGTGTCGAAAGTGTGAAGGGGAATACGGAATCGTGTGATTTCACTTGAAACGATAGCTTAGGCTGTTCGAACGGACTCGTTTCTTTTAAAATTAGGGTAATGGAACAAATGAGGAGGCAGACACATGAAAAAGTGGTTAGTGCTTGGAGTAGCGGCAGTCGCTTTCTTTAGTTACGAAAACACCCCCATGGAACAGGCGGAGGCGGACTACCCGAAAAGCGGGGGAACGCTGATTGATCGATATACGAGTGAATACCCGGGTTATGACTGGGAAGTGAGGCGAACAGCGTCTGAAGAGTTTGTGGCGCTGACAAAAGACGGTAAAGATTACGGGAAGTACCGTTCGAAAAACGGTGTGACGACGCAAGGAGCCGTCCTGAATAAAGATACGGAAGCGACGCTTGCGAAAAAAGGCTGGAAAGCCGTCAAATCGTACCGGAAGGGGAATACAAATTATTTGTTGAACCTCGATCATGCTGCCGTCTATGAAAAAAAGGACCGGTATGTCACGTACTTCTTTGATCAGCACGACGGCAATAAGGTCAAAGCGACACTTGCCATCCCGAAAGACGTGGAAGCGAAAAAAAGTGGTTTCTATGGAACGGCTTCGAGTGCGTTACGGACAACGGATGAGAAATTGATGTTGCGCCTGATGAACTGGGACCGTGCTGATTATAAACGCGGGACACTTGCACCCTATCAGGCGTTAAAGCCGGTTACGCGTGCGCACAGTGAGAACATGGCAAAAAATAATTTCTTCTCCCATACGGATCCACAAGGACGCGACCCGTTTGATCGGATGAAAGCAAAAGGGATCCGTTTCTCGACAGCTGGAGAAAATCTGTCGATGGGATATCCAAATGTCTTTGCAGCACACTGGGGTTTGATGAACTCGAAAGGACACCGCGACAACATCATGAACAATGATTTCAAGCAGGCGGATGTCGGTGTGGCTTTCCGTGACAACTCACCGTACTTTACGATTAATTTCCGGACACCGTTGAAGTGAAATTTAAAACCAAGCAGTACTCTTAGCCTCAATTTTGCGAAAGCAGGATTGAGGTTTTTTTGATGAGAAGAATACTGTCCTGTTTGCTGTCCCGTCTTTTTCCACTCGCTTTTCTCGGGCGGAACGCAAGCCGTGGTCATCTGTTCGATGACCGGGTCTCGCCTGTTCCTGACGGAAGCGAAGCTTCCTTTTCCCGTAGAAGTCGAGCGGAAGCCGTGACGTCAGATTCACTATAATTGCTTCACTCAAAAACCCTCTCCATCATTTCCATCCTTGAAAAAGGACGTGGAGAGATGTAGAGGGTTTTTATGAGGCATTCATGAATCGATCGGAAAACTTAGATTATTTTGCCCAATCCGGTTTACTGAATCCTTTGAATGACTTTTCAATGACGGCATTAAAGTCATCCGATTTGACGACAGCCGTCAATTCTTTCGCCAGTTGTTTATCTGCATTGGACGTTTTGATGGCGACCAGGTTACGATACTGCTCATCCATTTTTTCGAGTGCCAACGCATCGAGTAAATCAAATTTCGCTGCTAACGCGAAGTTGCCCGGAACGGCAGAAATATCAACACTCTCAATGGCACGCGGTAATTGGGCAGCCTCGAGTGGCTTGATGACAAGTTTCTTTGGATTCTTGACGATATCTTTTTCAGAGACCGTCAATGGATCCACATCGGCTTTCAGTTCAATCCAACCTTGTTCAGCGAGCAGGTTCAGTGCCCGGGCCTGGTTCGTCGGATCGTTTGGTGTTGCGACTTCTGCGCCTGTCTTGACGTCATCAAGCGACTTATAGGATTTACTGTATAAGCCCATCGGTGCCGTCGGAACAGTGATCAGCCCTTTAAGATCGAGGTTCTTTTCCTTCGCGAACGTCTTCAGATAGATCGAGTGTTGGAACAAGTTCGCGTCGATGTCGCCGCTGCCGAGCGCGATGTTCGGCTGGATATAATCGCTGAATTCAACGATTTCGACTTTATAGCCTTTCTTTTCAAGACCAGGCTGAATCGCTTCTTTGACCATGTCACTGTAAGGACCGCTCGTCGCACCAATCTTGATGGATTTGGTTTCTTCTTTCGCACTGCTGTCACCGCAACCGGCAAGAATCCCGGCTCCCAGTAATCCTGTTGCTAAAAAGGCATATCGTTTTTTCATATTCATTATCTCCTTTAAATTTCTCTATTTTAGTTACCGTTTGTCGGCACGACGGGCCAGTTGATTGCCGAGTCCTTGAATGCTTTGGACGATGACGACGAGCACGATGATCGTCACAATCATGACGACGTTATCGTACCGGTAATAACCGAAGCGGATGGCGAGGTCACCGACACCACCGCCGCCGACGATGCCAGCCATGGCAGAAAAGCCGATCAAGCTGATCGTCGTCAACGTCACTGCTTGGATGATCCCGGGAAGGGCTTCCGGTAACAGGGCGCTGATGATGATACGAAACGGTGTTGCGCCACACGCCTCAGCAGCTTCGATTAAGCCCGGTGGAATCTCACGGAGTGAGGTCTCGACGAGTCGGGCGAGGAACGGAATGGCAGCAACACTTAAGCTGACAGAAGCGGCCGTCGGTCCGATCGTATTATTGAGTAACAGTTGCGTCAGCGGAATCAAGGCGACGAGTAAGATAATGAACGGTAACGAACGTACGATATTGACGAAAAAGTCTATGATGCTTCGAACGAAGATGTTTTGGAAAAACAGTCCCCGATCGGTGATGAACAGAAAAATTCCCAGTGGAATCCCGATGATGAGGGCGAAACCAAGTGAAATTCCGACCATCAGGGCCGTTTCGCCTAACGCTTTGAGTAAGTCGGGTAACATCGTTTGGATCCGATCAAGCCACATCTTGAATCACCTCAAGTGTGTGGAGTTGTTCTTCAAGCCAAGTGAGCGCCCGGTTGACATGAAGCGTCGGACCGGTCAGGCTGACGATCAAGACCCCGAAGGCGACGTTCTGGATATAATCGACCTTGCCGTGAAGGATGCTGACCGAGATATCAAACTGTTTGATCGCTTCCGATAACGTACTTTCACCGGTCTTCTCACCTGTGAATTGCAGGCGGATGATTTTACCGGGTGTCGTTCGGAGTATCCGTTCCGGCAACTCGATTTGAAGCGCCGTATCGACGTAATGTTTCGTGACGGCATGTGTCGGTTGGCTAAATATGTCGTAGGTCTTTGCAACTTCGACGACTTCACCGTGCGCCATGACGGCAACACGATGGCAAATCTGTTTAACGACTTCGATTTCATGTGTGATCAAAATGATCGTCAAGCCAAGTCGTTCATTCAAATCCTTGAGAAGGTCGAGGATTTGTAAGGTCGTGACAGGATCCAGTGCCGAGGTCGCTTCGTCACATAACAGGACACTCGGATTGTTGGCAAGCGCTCGGGCAATCCCGACACGTTGCTTTTGACCACCACTGAGTTGGCTCGGAAAATTCGTTTCGAATCCTTCCAGTCCGACAAGAGCGACGAGTTCCTTGATCCGGTTTGGAAACTCACTACCTTTGACGCCAGCTGCTTTTAAGGCGAACCCAATGTTGTCGGAAACATTCCGCGATTGAATCAATTGGAAATGTTGAAAGATCATCCCGATCTTTAGGCGCAACTCCCTTAGGCTGCCTTTTGAGAGGTCGGATAGTTTGATTCCCGATACTTTGACCGTTCCTTGTGTCGGTGTTTCGAGTCCGTTGATTAAACGGAGTAACGTACTTTTTCCGGCACCGGATTCACCGATGATGCCAAAGATTTCTCCTTGCTGAATCGTTAAGTTGACGTCACGCAGGGCGAAAATCGGTGTCCGGTCCCGTACGAACCGTTTGGTGATGCCTTTGAATTCAATCATCTGTTGTTTCCTCCCTATACAAAAAAATCGCCTTTTTCCAGTTAAGAGCAACCAGAAAAAAGCGACGAAGTGTAAGATTTCGTAACTTATCTCTCAGAATGAAACATTCTGTAGGATGTGGCACCGTTCCTTAAAGGTGGTTGCCGGACGTCGTTGGGCCTAATCCCTCGGTCGCTCTCGATAAGTAGTTATGCTGTTGGGATTTACTTTAACGGAAATCATTCCCATCTGTCAAACGTTTTTTCAGAATTATTCCGCAACGGCTTGCTGAAACAGATTGAGCTGACCAATCCGTTCGGCGGCTTCGACCAATCGTTCGGCGTCGGCAATCAAGCTGATACGGACGTAGCCTTCGCCATATTCACCGAAGAAATGTCCCGGTGTGACGGCGACATGTGCCTCGTCCAGCAAGTGGTCGGTAAAGCTTTGTGACGTAAAGCCGGACGGGACCGGCAACCAGACGAAGAACGAACCACCAGGAATCGGTCCGTCCCATCCGATGTTTTGTAATTTACCGAACAAGGCATCGCGACGGGCTTCATACAGTGTACTCAGCTCACGGACGCACGTCTGATCACTGGAGAGGGCGACGGTCGCTGCGTGCTGGATGGGTGTGAAGGCACTGACGTATAAGTGTTCCTGGTACGTTTCGATACTTGAGATGACGGATGGATTCCCGATCGCAAAGGCGATGCGGAAGCCGGACATGTTGAAGCGTTTGGATAACGAAAAGAGTTCGATTCCGACGTCTTTCGCTCCTTCGGTCTGGAGGAAACTTCGGGTCGGACCATCAAAACTAATGCCGCCGTATGCCAAGTCATGGACGACACAAATGTCGTTCGCGTCAGCGAAGGCGACCGTCTGTTCAAAGGCTTCCGCCGTCGCCGTCGCACCGGTCGGATTGCTCGGGTAGTTGAGGAACAACATCCGCGCCCGTTCGACATCCGTCGTATCGAGTAACGTGTAGTCAGGTAAAAAAGCATTTTCCGCAAGGAGCGGTAATGTGATCGGATAAGCACCTGCTAATGCCGCGCCGGACAGGTAGTCGGGGTAACCGGGATCGGGAACAATGACACCTTCACCCGGATTGACAATCGTTTGCGGCAAGGCGACGATGCCGGCTTTACTGCCGAGCACAATGGCGACCTCAGAAGCAGGATCGATCGTCACACCGAACTCGGATTGATAAAAATCGGCTACGGCCTGCTTCAGGAAATCATGGCCACGAAATGGGGGATACTGTAGGTTGGTCGAGTCGTCAATCGCCTCCTTCAAGGCATCCAAAATATGTACAGGTGTCGTTTGGTCCGGGGTTCCTTGACCAAGTGTGATGACATCGTGGCCGGCTGCTTTGACGGCACCAATCCGCTGAGCGAGTTCAGCAAAGACCGGAGTGGGCAGCCGATCAATCGCGATCGATGGGGCGAAATGTTTCATCTGTTTTCCTCCTTGTTAGGTATTGTCGTCAAGGATAGCGAATTTTCAGTCAAAAGAAAAGGGTTTTTTCAAAAAGAAAAACACAGGACTTTTAAAAGGGGATGTTCCCTCAAAAGTCCTGCGGTGAAAATTATTTTGAGAATACGCCGGATAAGGTGGAAAATGAAAGCTTCGATGTATCGGTCAGCACAAGATCCGCTGCGCTTAAAATATCTGCGTCACCAATGGCGATTGCGCGCATTCCAGCGCTCTTGATAGCCTCAACACCAGCAGAGGCATCCTCAATTCCGAGGCAATCTGTTGGAGCGACGCCGATAGCTGTTGCTGCCTTTAAAAATACCTCTGGATGAGGTTTAGACTTTTCGACTGTCTCTGCATCGACGATATGATCGAAATAGTGATCGACCTCAAGTCGTTCTGAGACAAACTGTGCATTTTTAGAAGCGGAAGCCATTGCGATTTTGATCTTGTTTTGACGCAAATCCTTCAGTAAATCGATGATTCCGGGAAGAACATCCTGTGGCGTCAAATGTTGAATGGACTCAACATAATAACGGTTTTTCTTTTCGGCCAGAGCCAATTTTTCAGCTTCAGAATACCGGTTATTTGCTTGTCCGAGTGAAAGGATACGCTCAAGCGAGTCCATGCGGTTAACGCCTTTAAGTGTCTCGTTGAATTGACGGTCGAACGGGATAGAGAGTTCCTGTCCGAGTTGTTGCCAAGCCAGAAAATGATGTTCGGCAGAGTCTGTGATGACGCCATCTAAATCAAAGATGACGGCCTGTGGATAAGGTGTAGACATAAAAGTTCCTCCTTACTTATCTCCACCGATTCGTAATCCTTGCATGAAATACCGGTTGAGTAAGATGTATAGAATGATGATTGGAATGATCGAGACGACGGACGCTGCCATGATGTAATTCCATTGGGTGGCGTTTTGACTTTGGAACGATTGAAGACCAAGCGTTAACGTATATTTTTCTGGCGACGTGATGTAAAGCAAGGGCTTCATGAATTCGTTCCAGAAACCAAGGAAAATGAAGATAGCCTGAGTAGCAACGGCAGGACGCGCCATCGGAAAGACGATTTTCCAGAACGTCTGGAAACGATTTAATCCATCGACTTGAGCGGCTTCCTCGATTTCCTTCGGGAAGTTGATGAAAAATTGTCGCATCATAAAGATATATGCGAAGTTGATGGCACCTGGCAAGATAAGGGCAGAATAAGAATCAAGTAACCCAAGTGATTTCATGATGAGGTAATTCGGAATCAGCAGAATCTGTCCGGGAACCATCATGACGGCAAGAATGAGTAAAAACCAGTAATTTCGACCGGCAAAACGAAGACGTGCCAGTGAGTAACCAGCCATTGTGTTAAAGATGACGTTCAAGATGGTTCCGGTCGTTGCGACGATGAACGTGTTCATGACCCATTTCGGAAAGAGTGGATCACGGGTAAAGATATAAGCAAAATTATCGAGGGTCGGCTTTTCGGGAAGTAGATTCAATCCGCCGGATACGATTTCTGCATAAGGTTTAAACGCAGCAAGAACTGCCCACAAAAAGGGATACAGCGTCACGAGTCCGTAAAGGATAAGGACGCAATACAGTAAAACACGGGGCCATTTTTTCGGTTTCATATTCGGACCTCCTTAGTAATGAGACTCTTCTTTATTTAACCGTCGGGCAATCATCGAGACGGTGAAAATGACAATCGTCAACAAGATGGCAAGAGCTGATGCATATCCCATCGTTCCGAGCGTCTTGAACGCATACTGGTAAATCAATAAGGAGAACGTCAGTGTCGCGTTATTCGGACCGCCCGATCCGCCGGAGATGATATAGGCTTGGTCAAATAGTTGGAAACAGCCGATCAATCCCATTAAAATCACGTAGTTTGTAATCGGAGCAAGGTTTGGAACTGTGATTTTCGTCAGTTTTTGCCAAGCGTTTGCTCCGTCTAAATCGGCTGCTTCGTACAGTGATTTCGGAATGTCTTGAAGCCCTGCTAAATAAATCGTCATGTAGTAGGGGACGGTTGCCCAAATGTTCATGACCATGATTGAGGCAAGGGCAAATTGTGTTTCATTCACGAAGTTAATCGGTTCCGGTAAGATACCGACTGAAACCAGTGCATTGTTGACAGGACCGTTTAAGCTGAACAGAAACATGAAAATCATCGTTAAGGCGGAGCTTGATGTCAACGTCGGTAAAAAATAAATGGTTCTAAAAGTATTTTGAAAACGAATACCTGAATTGAGAACCGCCGCCATAATCAGGGCGATGATGGTTTGGATCGGAACGACAAAGGCGACGTATCGAACCGTATTTTTGAGTGCAATCCAGACACGTTCATCCTGTAAGGCGTTCGAATAATTCGTTAGACCGGTGAACTCAAAACTGACACCGCCAAATAGATTAACCCGTGTAAAGGAAAGGAATAAGGAATAGCCAATCGGAATCAATGTAAAGACCAGCATGATAAAAATCGTTGGCAACATGAACGTATAACCCTGTAAACTTTCGCCTTTACGTGCCCGTTCTTTTTTGGGTTTCGGGGGGCGGCTGGTTGGAACAACGGGTTGCTGATTAGAATGAGGAACACTTGTCATAGGAAAGCTCCTTTCAAGTTGCGAGTAAGAAGAAAACGCCCAACCTCCAAATTGGTCAGGTGAGCGTTCTCGTTGATCACTTATTCAACTGTGTCTTGATATCTTTATTGGCAGTCTTTTCGGCTTTTTTCATCGCCTCTTCTAACGATATTTCGCCTTTTAAAGCGGCAGGAAACTGATTGTTATATTCCCGGGCAATAATGGAAAGTGTGTCGCCTTTTTGCCAAGGTGTCGCATATGCTCCAGCTTTAACGAACGGGGCTTTGATTGGATCCTCTTCAAGTTTCATCTCGTTTGCGACAGATTGAAGGGATGGCAATGTTCCGGCACCGTCTGCCCAAATTGTCATTCCTTCTTTTCCGGCGGCGTATTTAATGAATTCCCACGATGCCGCTTTGAATTTTGTTTGAGCATTCATCGAATAACTGACCGTAAACATCATCGAACCATTTTTGTCATTGATGGTTGGTGTTTCTTTTGTACCAAATTTCACGTCTTTGAAGTTTTGTTTTAAATGAGCAACCGCCCAGTTTCCTTCGATCATCAAAGCTGCTTTTTGTGCGCCGAATGAGTCGCCTGCCCATCCTTGACCTAAATCTGCCGGACGGCGAATCAGTCCTTCTTTATACGCGTCAACGATTGGTTGCAGTTGCTCGATTTGAGCCGAGTTACTTAAGACGGCATACCCTTTATCGTCCGTAATAGCTGTTCCGCTTGCTTCCATCACGAAGAGATGGCGTGCCAATTCCGAAGTCGTAATGGCTGGTGATACTCCTTTTGGAAGCTTGTCTTTTAACTCAGAAAGAAAGGCCGGCCAATCTTCTGATTTTGTCGGAATGTCGTCTGGTGAAACACCAGCATCTTTAAGTAATGCTTCGTTGTAGTACACACCAAGTGTTGAGTAGTCTTTCGGCAATCCGTACTGCTTTCCATCTTCCGCTGTGAAGGCTTTATAGGCAGGAGCGTAGTAGTCTTCTTTTTTAAAATCTTTTGTCTGCTTCATATAGTCATCGAGTGGTGCGAGGACGCCTTGCTTAGACAGTTCAGGAGAAAGGAAGGCATCTACGTAAAATACGTCAGGTGCTGTTCCGCCGACTAAATCGGTTTGAAGTTGTGTCTGATAATCGTTATAGATTTTTTTCTTCACTTTAATCCCGGTTTGTTTGGTGAAGTCCTTCAGCATCTTATCCCAAGTCGTAACCTCTGCTTCAGTTCCTTTCCAAGAGCCGACGGTAATCGTTTGTCCTTTTAGCTCGCTTGGATCAGACGATACTTCAGCTTTGTCGTCCTCAGTCGACGAACAGGCTGCCAATAACACAGAAGTCGTTGCCAGTAATGCCAATGCGGGTTTCCAAGTTTTCATAAGAAATTCCTCCTCGTTCCGAAACGTTTTGTAAAAACCGATATTTCTAAGGGATATGAGAATCCGTGCTTTCTATGCAAAATAAACGTAAGACTCAAACCTGTATAGAAAACGCTTTCATCTCTCGGAAGTATCATACTACTTAAACGTTTCGGATGGCAAGTGTTTTTAGTTTTTTTACATTTCTGTTTATATATTCGTTGATATTGCACTCTTTAAACGTAATAAAGTAATATGAATATAAACGACGTAAATCGATGAATGATTGATTTGCCAAAACGTTTTGAGTAGGAGGGGTAAAGAGTTGGCTACATTAAAAGATATTGCCCGCGAAACGGGTTTTTCTGTTACGACGGTATCCCGTGCGTTAAATGGTTATTTTGACGTGAGTGAAGGAACGCGAACAAAGATTGAACAGACCGCCAAGAGACTTGGGTACAGTCCGAACATCATTGCACGTAGTCTTGTCACAAAACAATCGAAGACGATCGGATTCATCGTGACGGATTTGAAACGTGAGAGCATCAAAGATAATTTCATGTATGAGACGTTATGTGGCGTGTCGGACACGCTAGCTTCGACGACCTATGAGTTCGTTGTTTTGAGTACCTCGACAGCGAAACAAAAAAACAAAACCTATCGTCAAATTTGTGCCGAACGTCAATTGGACGGTGTCGTCATTCAAGGATTGAAAATCGAAGATCCTTATTTGATCGAAGCGATGGACAGTGATACACCCTGTGTCTTAATTGACATTCCGATTGAGGGTGAAAAAGCAGCTTATGTCACTTCCAACCAATTTGAGAGCGCAAAGCAGGCGGTTAAGTATCTAAGGCGGATGGGACATGAGAAGATTGCTTATATGAATGGTTCTGAGCATGCCCATGTCAGTCAGATTCGAAAAAAAGCATACGAAGAGGCCCTGCACGAAACAGGAGTTGAACTTGATCCGACATTGGTTGTCAACGGGGATTTTGAAGAAGAAATGGCAAGGCGTGCTGCCTTACATTTACTGTTGAATCGGTCAGACGTCTCGGCATTTTTTTGCGCGAGTGATGTGATGGCACTTGGTGTCATGCAGGCAGCTAAAGAGTTGGGGATTCAGATTCCGAAGGATTTATCTGTAATTGGTTTTGATAATATCTTACTTTCACGTTATATCACCCCTAAGTTGACGACGATTTCCCAACAACCATATGAAATGGGAAGTGCTGCGGCTGAGATGTTAATTCAATTGATTGAAGGTCATGACGGAGAACGGCAGATTGAACTGAAAAATGAATTGATTTTACGCGAATCAACTAGCAATCGATGAGTGAGTTAGATACCAGATATAAATAAGGGATGTTCCTGTTGAGGAGCATCCCTTTGCTTATGGTCATGTCTCGTTATCAATTGAACGGATGGCGAGTAAAGCGAAAGTGGCGATGCTTGCCCAGTAAAGAAGTGACATGAATCCGATTTGGAAACCGAAAAGATCAAGTAATGTCTTGATGAGAATGGGCAGTGTTACACCGTAAGCTGTTAGCGTCCAAGCTTGGCGGTAAGTGATGTCGTGCATCCGTTTGAAGCTGCGACCTGCCAGCGCAAGAAGGCTGATGAGGACGATGTGAACGAACAATTGCAACATAAAATCGACATACAGATAGATGGGTGCGAACCATTTTAATTGCTGGTCGAGAACGGCTGCTCTTTTAAGCACTTGATCATACGTGAACTCGCCGTTTTTAACGAACGGAGCCTCGGAATAACGGTTAGATTGGAGCGGATAACCTTTTCGTCCGTAAGACCAGGTGTCCTCTTCAAGAAGCAGGATGTTCTCATAACGAAGGTTTTCGAAGGATTGATCAGAACCGATGACGATCAAAGAATTGATCTGACTTAACAAAATAACATCCGATTTTGCTGTCACTAATTTTCCGTTTGCCACATGCAACTGTGTCTCTTTTATCGTCGGAGAGATTGGTTCGGATTGACGTGTTGAAAAAAAGACAGTCAGTGCAAAACACAAGACCAAAAGGCTGAACAGGTAAAAAATCGTTTTCCAGATCGATTGATTCCGCCAAATCGTAGCTTTTTTTGCCTGAAAAGTTACGGAAATCAACCACTGATCAAGAAGATTCATAAATTCACGTCCTTTTTCTGAAACGTTTAAGTATATATTCGGATTATACATGGTTAGACCCTCAAAATGTCAATGTTAAAAAGAATGATTGCTTTGCCGAAACGTTTCGGATAAAATGAAATCGACTTATAAAGTAAGCGCTTTATTATTTTCGAATTGAAAGGATGATCGGATTGACGACTGAAATCATGAACTATTCGACCGGACAAGCAGAATATAAAAATTGGTGTGTGGCAGAAGAGCGGTTTGACTCACAGTTTTTAGGAAAAGCGGAAGCGATTTTTTCATTAGGGAACGGGTACATGGGAGCACGTTCGACAACGGAGGAGCGATATGTCGGAGAAGTCCGGAATACATTCGTTGCAGGAACGTTTAATCGATTTGCAGAAAATGAAGTGACTGAGTTACCGAATGTTGCGGATGTGATCGCGATGGAATTTTTCTTAAACGGTACACGATTTGACTTAACACTTGGAAAAATTCATCACTATAAACGCCAGTTGGATTTAAAGCGTGCCGAGTTAGTACGGGAAGTTGACTGGGAAGCGCCGACAGGGGAGCGGTACGTATTGGAATTCAGACGATTCATTTCGTTAGCTGATCGTCACTTGGTTGGACAACGTATTACGATCACGCCTTTACAAGAGGCGGCCTTAAGAGTGATCTCCGGTATCAACGGACAGGTCACGAACAGCGGAGTCCAGCATTTTATTGAGGGTGAAAAACGTTTGTATGAAGAGGTGTATCTTCAACAAGTCCAAAAGACATCAGAATCAAAAATTGACTTTGTATTGAATACGACCCATCGTTTCATGAAACAAGATACACCGGTCCAAGTGAAAGGGTTAATCCAAATGGACCGCAGAAAAATTGTTTATGATTTTAAACAAATTGCTCTGCAGGCAAACGAGCCGTTTGTCATTGAAAAGCTCTCAACGATTCATACGAGCCGTGATAATGATCAACGGCAAGCAGACTACACGCTGGAGTCGTTGCGCGAGGAGAGTCTGACCGAATTAAAAGAAGCAGCGGCGGCAGGATATGAAACCAAATTCCATCAGCATACTGCGGAGTGGGATCAACGTATTTGGTCCGCACTGGATATTGAAATCGAGGGAGACGGCGGTTTTGATCAGTTGGCCATTCGTTTTGCGCAATACCACATGACGGTGATGACGCCTGCTCATGACCACCGAATGAACATCGGTGCAAAAGGTTTGTCGGGTGAAGGATATAAAGGGCACACGTTTTGGGATACGGAAATCTTCCTGTTGCCGTACTTCATCTACACCCAACCAAAAGTGGCGAAGAGTCTACTGGAATACCGTTATCAAACATTACCGGGGGCACATCGGAAAGCGCTTGAGAATGGATATGAAGGAGCGATGTTCCCTTGGGAATCTGCCTGGCTTGAGGATGGAGAGGTCACGCCAGTTTATGGAGCGGCGGATATCGTAACGGGAACGGCGACCAAGATTTGGTCAGGATTCATCGAGCAACATATCACATCAGATGTTGCTTTCGCGACGTGGCAATATTATCAAATCACGGGTGATGAAACGTTCATGGAAGAGTCCGGATATGAACTCATTCTAGACACTGCGAAGTTCTGGGCTTCGCGTCTGGAGTGGAATGATGCAGCAAAACAGTATCATATTAATCAAGTCATCGGACCGGATGAGTACAAAGAACACGTAAATAACAATGCGTTTACGAACTATACAGCCCATTGGAACATTCGAAAAGCGATGGAGTACAAAACGGCACTCGAACAGACGAAGCCGGCACTTTATGCACGTCTTGATGAAAAAATGAATTTAGCGAAAGCTTTTGCGAAATGGGAAGAGTGTATACCACTTCTTTATTTACCGGTAATTCGAGAAGACGGGGTGTTACCACAAGACGATACCTATCTCTCTAAAGAAATCATTGATTTGACGAAATATAAACAGCAAACACATGTCGGTTCGCTGTTCGAAGATTACAACCTAGAGCAGGTGAATGAGATTCAAGTTTCGAAGCAAGCGGATGTCATGATTTTATTTTACTTGCTTGAAGATTTATTTGACCAAAAAACCAAGCAGGCGAACTGGTCTTACTACGAACCGAAGACACTTCATGACTCATCACTCAGTCTTTCGACACACTGTGTGTTAGCAAGCGACATGGGGGAAACAGACCTTGCATATGATCTGTTTAGTCGCGCAGCCCGAATCGACCTTGGTCCGAACATGAAAACAAGCGATCATGGCATTCATGCCGCCTCATTGGGTGGCATTTGGCAAAGTGTCGTCAACGGATTTGGTGGTGTCCGGATGTTGAACGGTCAACTTCGGATCAATCCGAGATTGCCGAAGGCCTGGGATCGCCTTGCTTTTCCGATTCATTGGCAGGGAGAGCGGCTCGAATGTACGGTGACACGAGATACGCTCAACATCAAGCAAGTGACGGGAGGACAGCCGGTCTCCTTTACGCATGATGGAAACCTTTATACAATCGAGCGGGAGATTCAACTGCCGTTACAACAACAGGTCAGTGAAACGCGATGACATATCGACCAATCTACCATTTCACTGCGCCGAGTGGCTGGATCAATGATCCGAACGGACTCAGCCAATGGAACGGTGTTTATCATTTGTTTTATCAATGTCATCCCCATTCCACTTTTTGGGATGACATGCATTGGGGTCACGCGATATCGCGTGATCTTTTGCACTGGGAGCATAAGCCGATTGCGTTGTTTCCGGATCAACCGTATGACCGAGGTGGCGTTTTCTCAGGAAGTGCAGTCGTTGTCGAAGATGAACTCTGGTTATACTACACAGGAAACCAATGGATCGATCAAGAACAGGATCAATTGATTCAAGTGCAGTGCCTCGCTCGGACAACGGATGGCGAACGATTTGAGAAAGCGACAGTGAATCCCGTTTTGGCGTCGCCGCCTGAAAATATGAGTCCTCACTGGCGTGACCCGAAAGTTTGGTTTCAGGAAAATTATTTTTGGATGGTGCTCGGAAGTAAAGATGAATCTAGCGGACAAGTACTGTTGTATCGATCAATGGACGGGAAAGAATGGCAATATCGCGGTGTTTTAGCACGAGATCCCCGTCTCGGTTATATGTGGGAATGTCCGGATCTGTTTTCTTGTAACGGCGTTGACATCTTGCTGTTTTCGCCCCAAGGCATCGAAGCGAAACAAGAGCGGTATCAAAATCTGCATCAATGTGGTTATGTCACCGGTCAACTCGATCTTGAACAGACGAGTTTTTCGCATGGTGCGTTTTGGGAGTTGGATCTGGGACATGATTTTTATGCGGCGCAGACCTTTCAAGATGAAAAGGGCAGACGGATTTTGATCGGCTGGCTATCGATGTGGGAGGCGGATTTTAAGGAGCGGGCAGAGGGGTTTGCGGGAATGATGACTTTGCCGCGTGAACTCACGTTTGAAGAAGGACAACTGTATATGAGACCGGTTCAAGAATGTGAAACACTACGGTCCAAGACAGTAATGGACGAAATTTTTTCGGGGAATTTACGGCTGGTTACTCCAATCGGATTTGAACTTTGCATTACAGGCAATCGACTGCCTGGTACATCGCTTAGCCTATTCCTTGGTTCTTCTTTTGAAATCAGATGGGATGATGAAGGAATAAGTATGAAGCGAATAGGGGAAACATGTGAAGAAGAGCGAATAAGTAAACGAGTGGTGACATCGATGGACGAAAGACTATTTGTTGATGCCTCCTCGGTGGAATTATTTTCTGAGGATGGACGTACCGTATTCAGCAGCCGTTTTTATTCAACTGAAGAACGTGTTCTTCAAGTAGAGTCTGCCGATCAAGTATCTGACATCAGAATGTGCATGTATGAATTAAAGCAAACCATGTAAACATAGAGGAGGAAACCGGATGAATCGAACCTGGTGGAAAGAAGCTGTTGTCTATCAAGTGTATTGGCGCAGTTTTAAGGACTCGAATGGAGACGGGATGGGGGATTTGCGTGGTGTGATCGAAAAAATGGATTACATCGCGTCGCTCGGTGTTGATGTCATCTGGTTGAACCCCTGTTATACATCACCCGATATCGATAACGGATACGATATTGCGGATTATTACACGATCATGGAAAAAGCGGGAACGATGTCCGACTTGGAAAAGTTAATCGCTGCAGCCCATGACCGGGGATTGAAGCTGATTCTTGATTTGGTCGTCAACCACACGAGTGATAAACACGCATGGTTCAAGGATGCGCGAAGTGGCAAGTCGAGCGAAAAGGCGGACTGGTACATTTGGCAGGATGGGGTAAAAGGGACACCGCCGAATAACTGGCGCTCCTACTTTGCACCGAGCCCCTGGACGTGGGATGAGACGCGCGAACAATATTATTTCCACTCGTTTGCATCCGAACAGCCGGACTTGAACTGGGAGAACCGAGACGTGCGCCAAGCTGTTTATACGATGATGCGGTGGTGGGCAGATAAAGGAATTGACGGCTTCCGGATGGACGTCATCAATTTGATTAAGAAACGAGCGACGTTTGATGATGTGGAAAACCCACTCGATTTGTCTTACTTAGGCAATCAGCCGGGTGTCCATGACTTTTTACAAGAAATGCACCAAGAAGTCCTTGCCGGAACGGATCTCTTTACGGTAGGTGAGATTCCATTCGTCGGACCGGAAGATGGTTTACTGTATGTCGGGGAAGACCGGAACGAACTACGGACACTGTTTCATTTCGAAGTGGCGGATGACATGGAGACGATGGACTTACCGCGGTTTAAACAAATTCAAAAACGATGGTATGAAGCGTTGTATCCGCACGGTGTAGCGTCCCAGTTCCTGAACAATCATGACCATACCCGTCAGGTGACGCGGTTCGGGAGCGAACGGTATCGGATTGAAAGTGCGAAGTTACTCGGACTGATGTTGCACACGTTACCCGGCATTCCGTATATCTATCAAGGCGAAGAAATCGGGATGACCGGTATCCGGTTTTCTGATCCAGATGCCTATCAGGACGTTGCCTTTCGGAATCAGTATGCAGAACGCATTGCAGCTGGAGAATCACCCGGTACGGTCCTGTCTTCGATGCAGATGCGGGCACGGGATAATTCACGGACACCGATGCAGTGGAATGCGAACAAAGCGGCAGGATTTACGGAGTCCAATTATCCTTGGATGACGGTCAATCCGAACTACCTCGACATCAATGTGGAGGCAGCGGAACAAGATCAAAACTCGGTTCTCGTTTTTTACCGCACCTTGATTGCCTTGCGGAAAACACATCCTGTCATGGTGTACGGTGTCTATCGTGATTTAGCGATTCAAGATCCGTATTTGTATGTTTATGAGCGGGAACTCGACGGTGTGACATGGCGGATCATCTTGAATCTTCATGATGAGGCGGTCACGACGACACTTTCTTTACCAAAGGAACAGCTCGTGTTGTCGAATTATGAAACCGGTGACACGGTACAGTTAGCACCGTATGAAGCCCGGTTGTATCAATACTAAGAAAACGATAGGACAAAACGAGGCTGGGGCATAACTCAGTTTCGTATACGCCATCACGCTTCTCTCACGCGCTTTCCTCAGGCGAGACACAAGTCAAACGATCTGCCCGTTCGGACAGATCGCCAGGTCTTGTTTGTCTCTGACAGCGCAAGTCATCTTGCGCTTTTTCCTGTAGGAGTCGCGTGATTTCGTCTTAAAAGAAAAATGTCACGGAAACATGAATGAACTGCACCCCAACTGGTAGATACTTTAAAAAAAGTGTCTACCAGTTAGGGTGCAGTCCAGATGATGGCCATTCCTCTTTTTCTTTAAAAATCAGCTAGTTATGTCCCAGCCGCTTTCTTTGTGTATTGGCGTTTAGATATAACCGTTTCGTTTTTTAGAAGATAACAGCTGTTCGAATCGGTCGACGGCTTGGCGCATATCAAAGCTCGGCGCGACGACAAGTGGTCCGTGACCCACTGCCAGCACGTCCGGTGTTAATTCTGTCAGCTGATGGGCGGACTGCAGTGCGACTTCCTTGTCCCATGTCGCAAGAGACGGGAACGGGAACTGCCAGCGTGTGTCGCCTGATACGGCTAGTCCACCCTGTGTTTGAAACGCATCACCGGCAATCAGTGTCCGGCTGCCTTCGTGCCAGAGGGAAATCGAGCCCGGCGTGTGACCGGGTGACGCAATGACACTTAAACTGCCAATTTGTTGTCCGCTTTCTAGTAACCGGTCGGGACGCGTCTTGATGTTTTTCGGAATGCCGCCTTTAAGAGGCGTCGTTTCGCCTTCGCGTAACGATTCGTCGCCGCTGAGAAGGGCGGCGTCCCGGTAGCTGATCGAGACTTCAGCGAGCGGGAAGGCACTCGCTAAGAAATCCAGAGAACCGACGTGATCCGCATGCGCATGCGTCAAAACGATGGACTGTAACGGTTTATCAAAGGATTTAACGACGGAATAAATCGCTTTTGCATTCAGTGAGATTCCCGTGTCAATCAAGGTTAAGCTGTCTGCCTCTTCAAATAAGTAACAGTTGACCGGGAAAAAAGACGGGGTCGTTTGCAGTTGATGAAGTCGTTCAATCGTTGAAATATGCATCCAGGTACACTCCCTCGTCAAAGTATTCGCTTCTTCTTCAGTATCGCCTGTTTTAGTACAGGCGTCTACAAAAAAACTCCCTAAAAAGGGAGTCGGAAACATCAATACGTGACTTCGAAAACTGCACCGGCATGTTCCGAGTCGTCACCGTCCGCGGCCGTCGTAACGAGCAACCGGTCTTCATACAAAATCGGACATGTCGGATTGGAAACAGGAAATTCTACATGGTCGAGCTTTTCGCCTGTTTCAAGATTCCAGCGTGTCAGGCATGAGCCGGCATAATGGGCGATGAAGACGTGACCGTCCGTGTCTTTTGTCATGCCGTCCGGGAATCCATCCTCGTCTTCTAAATCGATGGCGACACGACGGTTCGTTAACGGTTGATCCGCCGCATAATCAAAGGCATAGACTTTTTTAGTCGGTGTATCGATGTGGTAAAGCGTCTTACCATCTTCCGACCAAACCAGTCCGTTTGAGTTCGTTAAGTTCTCGAGCAAGACATCAACTGAGCCGTCATGACGCAAACGGTAAAGCGAGGCGGTCTCGCCGTCTTCCTCATTGATGCTTCCGGCTACATATTGACCGGACGGATCGAGTTTCCCGTCATTCATCCGGTCAGATTCAGGTAGTGTCAACTGTGTTTCCAGTGAGAGGTGTCCTTCTTTTACATCAAATGTACCAAAACCATGAGCAGACGTGACCCGAAGAAAATCAGGAGCATCCGTCAAAGCAATCGATGTGATTGCACTTGGTAATTGATACGGTTTTAGTGCTTCTGTCGTTAAGTCATATGAAAAAAAGAGTTGATTCGGAATATCAACGAAATAAAATCGTTTTGTTTTAGCGTCGTAGACCGGTGATTCACCGGTCTTACAAGAGACATCGATAAAGAGTGATACTGTCATTTCATTTCCCCCTACAAGTGCTGTTACCTCTGATTAAGCGTGAATGAATTCGAGATGCAACTGGAACTTGACGTCACTGCCGACCAAGACACCACCGGCTTCGAGCGCGACGTTCCACGTCAGGTTGTAATCCTCACGTTTGATTTTCCCATCTACTTCAAAGCCGGACCGTGTATTTCCCCAAGGATCGACGCCACTGCCTTCATACTCAACCTTAAACGTTTCAGTCCGTGTCACATCTTTAATCGTCAAATCACCCATTACTTCATATTCGTCACCCGCGTGTTTTTTAAACGATGTTACGCGGTAAGTAATGTTCGGATATTGTTCGACGTCAAAAAAGTCAGCTGATTTCAAATGAGTGTCCCGATCGTTACTTCGTGTGTCGATCGTTGCGACGGGAATCGTCACGACGGCAGATGCATTTTCTAAATCATGGGCTTCACCGCTGACATCAAACGTAAAATCACGAAATTCACCTTTTACCTTTGAAATCATCATATGTTTGACTGTGAATGTGATGGAGCTGTGGTCTTGATCGAGCTGATAGGTGGTCATGTTCGATTCCTCCTCGTTCGATTCACTTCAGGTATGCCTTTAATAGTTCCTTTTTATCTTGAAAACAAAACATTGAAATAATTATGTAATTTTTTACCTTAAAAAGGCATAATGTATACTGGAGGTGTTTTATGAAAAGGAAATTATGTATTTTATTGATTTTATTAGGCGTATTTAATTTTCAACAAATAACATACGCTGAAACTATTTCTAAAAGTGTCGACTATACAGTCAAACAGGAAAATACATCTGGTGTTCCGCAGACGATTCAACAACTTACTGTGCGACCTGATTCAGGAAATCAATGGATGACGGTAAAAGGACGTGATCATGTACTAGCCACCGAATCACTGCCTTCTCAAGTAAGTCGATCTACTGCGTCCGGAAATCGTGTGGTTGCTGCCATTAATGCTGATATGTATAAAGTCGCAAGTGGTTTACCAATCGGGTTGCAAATTCAGCAGAATGCAGTACTCGTCAGCCATAGTGTAAAAGAGTCTGCACTGAAGTTTCCTTCGTTCATCATAAACGGACAAGGGAAACCGGAAATCGGTTCTTATGGCGTTGTCGGAACATTAAAGTCTTCAGCAAAGTCCCTGACAATCCATTCTGTTAACCGAAATGAAAATCTGGATAATCGAATTGGTATTTTTACAAGTGCCCACCATCTATCTAAAAAAATTAATTTCGTGGGATTATCGGATGCGATGAAAAAAGAAGTGGCAATCGTGACGATGAAGGGAAGTTCGGTTAGAGCCTTTAAATTAGGACAACGCTATTCGTTTACAGTAGGTCGGACAGAAACGACTTTTCGATCGAACATATCGATTCCGGCAGATGGAGTCGTATTGATGGCGTTCGGCAAACAAAAGAAGTTGTTACTCGACTTGTTGAAAGAAAATAAGGTAACTACTCAATTTAACCTCATTCAAATGTCGAACTTACAAGTAAGAAATGACATCGCAGAAGCGGCTTCTGGGTACAATTGGCTGATCAAAGACGGGATCGGTCTAGACCTTAACACAATTTCTGAAAATCATGATCGTTTCTTGATGATTGTCCGAAAGGCGCGGACATTGATTGGGGTGACAGCGGATCAAACGGTTCATATCGTAACAGTGGACCAAGGAAGAACGACATCAAAAGGATTCACGATGCTCGAAGCAGTCGCGCAGATGAAACGATTAGGCGCTGTTTCAGCGTTAGCATTTGATGGAGGAGGATCGACGGAGATGATGGTCCGACGGGCCGGTGAGTTTCCGGTTCGAACAGTAAACGTTCCGGCAGATGGAAGAAGTCGATCCATCACAAACAGTTTAATCGTTTCAACACGCTATGTTCCGGAAAAAAAAGCCGCCTATATGATTATTCCTGAGCAACCGGAGTTGTACGTGGGTGAAACGCGTCAGTTGACCATCAAGTTGACCGACAGAAACAGTCAACCAATTGATGCAAATCAGAAGAAAATAATATTAGCCGGTACAGGTGTTAGCGGGATGACTGTAAAAGCGCCACTTCAACCCGGAAAGTGGACAGGACAATTGGCGGTTGATCAAATCAAACGGTCGGTCACGATCAATATCACAAACCGTTTATCAGGAATGACCTTTAACAGCGGAAAACCCCTACTTCTAAAAGTCGGTCAGAAGATCCGCTTGACGAGTGATGGATGGTTGAATGGCCGGAAAGTCACGATTCCATTAAATGAAAAGAAATATCAGCTGAAACAACCAATCAGCACGATTTCTAATGATGTTTTGACAGCTAAGAAACCTGGGAAAACCATACTTACATTATCAGCGGGCGGACAAATGGTATCACTTCCGATTACTGTGACGGCACCGACAACTTCTACGAATCAATCAACGGTGATTGATTCCTTTGAAAGCGGCGTCTATATATCGAAATCGCCCTATGTATCCAGTTATTCGACAATGTTAAGTACAGAGCAAAAGTCAGCAGGTCGGTCAGCGCTTAAGCTGACATACAACTATTCCGGCTGGTCCAAGCAAAATGGAGCCATGTATATCACGAACGCGAAGTGGAAGATTACTTCGCCTGCAACAAGATTGTCCCTTGATGTATATGGTGATCAAAAAGCACCATGGTTACGTGCGCAGTTAAAGGATGCGGGAGGACGAAGTCATACGGTCGATTTCGTGAAACGGGTCGACTGGACAGGGTTCAAAACTGTTCAAGCAAAGCTGGATCCGACATGGCCTGCCCCAATTCAGATACAATCGCTGTATTTTGTAGAAACGGACGTAAAGAAAAAAGGAACGGTGCAAAAAAGTAAAGTGTATCTCGATCAATTGAAGGTATGGCACTAAACGTACATAGTGTGAAGTATTATACTGATATTTAAAAAAAGCTGCTCCGACTTATGACCGGAACAGCTTTTTTTGAGAGAAAACATCTATTTTTTTCACCGACTTTTTACTAACAAATTTACCGCTTCCTTGACCAATTCTTCGGTATCACCTTCACCGGATTTTTCGGCTTCTTTCACGCATTCAATCAAGTTCGAGCTGACGACGACACCAATCGTCCGGTCGATGGCAGAACGAGTCGCCGACAATTGCGTGATGACGTCCCGGCAATCCTGTCCTTCTTCCATCATCCGTAAAATACCACGGAGTTGTCCTTCGATCCGACTGACCCGATTTTTCATTTTACGATCGTAATCCATTCATTTTCCTCCGTTCTAAGATGCAATCCGACTATTCGATACCTTTATGCTATGCCCATCACGGTATTATTGTCAATCTAGCCGCTTTCGAGCTATATTTTTTAGTAGAATAGGGAATATGGATGTGGTGGACAAAAATTGAGAAAAAACTAAAACTAAAACTAAAACGATTTTGCGTCAGCTTGCGTATACTATATGATAAGGCTGACTGATCACAAGGAGGAGAAGGATGCATACTCAATCCGATGAATCGCTTTATCATCAGATGCGCAGTGGAGATGAACAAGCTCTCGAAGTGCTGTACGAAAAGTACGAAAGGCTATTGTTCTCATTCGCTCATCGCTTTACGAACAATGATCGTTTATCAGAAGAAGTCATTCAGGAAGTCTGGATGAAGATATGGAATGGACGGGTCGACTTTAATACCGATAAAGGGAAATTCTCCTCTTGGATATTAACGATTACCCGCAACGCTGCGCTGGACTGTTTAAGACGTGAAAAACGACAGCCGACGATTGAAGTCGAAGAGCGCGACGGCGGATACGATGAACCAGTCGAACGAACGGTCATCCAGCGTGAAACCGCATCTGAAGTCCGAGATGCCGTCAGTGAATTGAAACCGGATCAACAAGAGTTAATTGAACTCGTTTATTTTACAGGGTTAACGCAACAACAAATTTCAGATCAATTGAATTTGCCGCTCGGAACGGTAAAAACAAGAATCAGGAGTGCAATTCAGGCACTTCGGAAATTATTAGACGGGAGGGAACGTTGATGGAAGAACGTTGTCATGATTTAATTGACTACTTCAACGGAACATTATCAGCTACCGATCGCGACGCGTTCGAAGCACACTTGGCGACTTGTGACGATTGTAAACAGGCGTTTCAAGACATGCAAGACTTGATGCTGCCCATCGCGGAATCACTTCCGGAACGACCGATACCGACAGGCATGAAATCAAGAATCCTTGGGGAAGTTCTCGGATCAGCGAATGAACCGATGAAACCTGCTTCTGCGGAACCAGCGCGCAAGGAAACACCGCAAGTGTCTGAGCTGGAATCGGCTCGGACGCAAAAACAGAAAAAACGCGCGGTCCCACTGGGGTGGTTGATGAGTATCGCAGCGGCTTTACTCCTGTCGCTTGGTGCCAACGCGTACTTCCTGTCACAGGATGAGTCTTCTCCGACAGAAGAATTCGCGATGGACGAAGTCAAAGGAATGGGAAACTTTGAAAGTACGGCATCCATTAAAGGATCGAGCATGATTTTCACGAAAGACGAAAAAGAATACATGCTCGTCCAACTAAAAGATTTGCCACCGCTAAAAGAAGGTGAATTGTACCAGCTGTGGACGATTCAAGGAGATACACCACGCGCGAACGGTGTCATCGAAAAAGACGGAGAAGCAGCGGCGGTCTTCCCGCTAAAAGGAGACGGAACGATTGATGCCGTCGCCATCACCGTCGAACCAGAACCAGATCTAGAAAAGCCGACCGGTGAAGTCGTCGCGTCTGTTGCTCTATAAATCGATACGATAGTCAGATGCCGGAATTCCGGCATCTTTTTTTGTCTTTCTTGAGTTTAGTCTTCTATTTCAGAAAAAAAACATCCGTTCTTACGAAATTTCATGAGAAGACTGAAGAAATGATGGGAAGTAGACGATACTAATAGGAATGTCAGTCAAAAAGAGAGGCACTTACCATGAATGAATGGATCATCTTAACGAAACACTATGAAGAGACATTGGTCATCCTATCGGTCATCGTCGCCATCGTCGGATCCTATGCCTCACTGGAATTAAATCGTCGACTCGCAAAAGCGGTCTCTTTAAAAAAACGAGCTTTATTTTTGTCATCGATCACGATGGGACTGTCCATTTGGGGCATGCACTTCGTCGGTATGGGGGCGTTTGAATTAGCTGTACCGGTCAGCTATGACTGGGTCTTGATGTTTTTATCAATCGTTCCGGCTGTCACAGCAGCCTGGATTGCGTTTTACTTATTATATTATTCGGAGTTGACGCGTCAGAAAGTCATCGTCGCAGGCACATTGGTCGGAATCGGGATTGCGATGATGCATTATTTAGGCATGATGGCGGTACAGTTTAACGGAGATATCCGGTATGACGCGGCATTGTTCACCTTATCGATCGTGATTGCCGTCACAGTGGCGTATGTCGCCTTGCTGCTTCTGTACATGACACGTCATGTCAATAAAAAACGGATCCTGATTCCCGTTGCGGTATTGATGGGATTTGCGATTTCGACGATGCATTATGTCGGTATGTTAGGGACGACGTTTTGTATCCCGGAGTCGTCGGCACTTGAGATGGCGGATCGACCGGTCACATCGAATATTCTAGGTGACGTCGCGATTCCCGTCTTCTTCATCATCATTTTGATCGCCGGTCTCTATATTCACCTTGAACGACGCGCCTTGCAGATGATGGCCTACACGGATCATTTAACAGGATTACATAATCGCCGTTGGCTTGATTATCATATGGAAAAAGTTGATGCCCAGTATAGCCGGACCAGACAACACATGACGATGGCGTTACTTGATTTGGATGGATACAAATGGATTAATGATACATTTGGATTCGATCAAGGGGATACGGTGATTCGCCAATTCGCAGACCGAATCAAAGGATTGCTGGGGGAGGATGAAGCTTGTATTCGATACAACGGAACCCAGTTTTTCCTGAGACGAATTGTAATATTAAGTGCAACACCTAGCTGAAAACACAAAAAAACCCATAACGACCTCGTGTAGAATAGAGTTACCACACAAAAT